>CAJWXO010000005.1 GCA_913049755.1 uncultured Cryomorphaceae bacterium | reverse complement strand
CCAGCGATAATGAACGCCGTGTAAAATATCCATCGAAGCCCCAATATTAACATCTCCCGCGTCCTCTAATAGAGCCCATACCTTTTCATCATAAGGTTTTACATTAGGAAGATTCTCAGTGTATGCCATTTTACATCTCGCGTATGAATTTAAATGACTATCGGCCAAATGATGAATCACTTGATTGCGAGTCCAACCCTCAGGTCTGTAAGGTGATTGAAGAAGTTCATCTTCAGTATTATCGATTGCTAACTGTAATTTATTTGGCATGTCTGAGAGCGAGATTAGACATGAATCAATATCTGCATCAGAAATTTCTGATTTTAATAAAAATCTACCAATAGGAAATCTTAGTTTTTCTAAATCCATAGATGATTTAATCTTTATCAAAGCTAATTATAGGACAGTTAAAAATGTAATAAAAGATCAATATAACTCAATCTATTTGTTGGGAAGTAATCCTCTCGGCCATCATAGCTCCAATTATAGCTATCGTAAATATTTTTTCATAATAGCTGAGTTTGACTGTGTATTTTTTAGATGCGATTAGATGCGATCTGATAAAGGGAATTTTGTTTTGCTTAAAAAAACTGAATTTTAAAAAATAAAATTACAAAATTTTTGGAACTGAAACAATCCCAAGTCAATTACAGTCGATTCAGCATCGGGTTTTTCATGAAAAAACCCCGCCATTATATGACGGGGTTTTTGTGGGCCCGGAGGGATTTGAACCCCCGACCAAGGGATTATGAGTCCCCTGCTCTAACCACTGAGCTACGGGCCCTAAAATCTTAAACAGATTTAAGGATTGCAAAAGTAAGATATAGAAGTCAACTAGACTAGCTCTGGATAATCAAAAGATTAATTCAAATCCACCATAAAGAAGAAATAACCATAACAGACCTTTTAAAAGAAAAAATGTAAATAAACCAATGGCTACAGGTTTGCCGGATTTTTTCACAAGTCCCGACCATCCCTCTTCTTTTAATACCGCGCGGTAAACTTTTAATTGCTTCATTCGTTGACAAAAGTATAATCTTTGAGATTATAGTAATACCCTAAAAAGAAAAAATTTATTCAAAAAATAAACTATCCTTAAATTTTATTATATCAGATATAGATTAAATTTGAAGACTTTTTAAGAAAAAAGACAATGCCAGAATTAAAAGAAAATACCCCAATAAGATTTACTGAGATTTTTGATGGAATTGATCTTTTAGTTATTGGAAAACGTGCGTTTTCTGCTCCAATAGAAATTGAGCTGAAAGCAAACGATATTTTTCTTCTCTTTGGAATGGATGGTGAGATCACTTTTCAGTTTGGACCTATGTATATGCGGCCTTTGCCTGATGGCCAGAGTTTTTTCATCTACAATCCCGATAGCACCTTAATTGCCCAAGCAAGCTTTCCCAAGGAGCATCGCTTGACATGCATTAAAATTTCACTGAGTCGAATGCACTCCCTTTTTATTCGAGACGAACCGGATAATATTGAACTACCATTCCTGGGCAGCGCCCCGTTAAATCGACCTATTTATGATCAGAAATCTGTCGATTCAAATATGCGGATCTTGCTCGAACAACTTTTTCATAATCGCCTCAGTCCTAACGCTCAAAGAGTTGCGCATCTAGGGCAAATCATGGAAATACTGGGGCTTTATTTTCATAGTTCCGAACCCAATTTAGTTGCCTGTCCATTTCTAAAAGATGAAGACACGGTTCAAAAAATTCATCAGGCAAAATCAATAATGATGAATGACTGGAAAAATCCACCTACAATAAAGCAGCTATCAGAACAGACTGGATTAAACCAATACAGACTTAAAGCTGGATTCAAAGAAGTTTACGGAACGACAGTTTATGGGTATGCTATGGATACAAGACTTAATCATGCAAGACGGATGCTAAATCAAGGAGTTCAATCAGTAAACGATGTTGCTTTTAATATTGGGTATGCAAATCCGAGCCATTTCATTGCAGCTTTCAAAAAAAAGTATGGTACAACACCAAGGAAGTATCGTATCTCACAATAATTATTCTATTACTCTATCTTCATTACTATGAAAAATCGACAAATACTCTTTTCTTTTCTCTTCCTAATTCCATATTTGATTTCAGCCCAAATAGAAAACAAAGTACTCGAAGGGATGTCGTTTCGAAATATTGGTCCAGCAGGAATGTCTGGAAGAATTACTTCAATTGACGTAGACCCTGGCAATCCTGATATAATATATGCTGGAAGTGCCTCTGGGGGTTTGTGGCGCAGCACCAATGCAGGGCAAAGCTGGAATTCTATCTGGGATGATCAACCTACAGCAGGAATTGGAGTGGTCAAGTTAGACCCTAACAATTCTGATGTTATATGGGTGGGAACGGGAGAAGGAAACCCGAGAAACTCACAATCCAGCGGTGCGGGATTATTCAAAAGTATTGACGGAGGAAAAAGTTTTGAATTGGTAGGTCTAGAGAAAACTAAGCATATTCATAAAATAGTGATCGACCCAAGGAACTCTGATATTGTCTATATCGCTGCATTTGGTGTTGCCTGGGGAGACACCAAAGAACGAGGGGTTTATAAGACGATCGACGGAGGTAAGACATGGAAAAAAATCCTTTATAATAATGACCGAACGGGAGCTGCCGATCTAATAATTGATCCAGCAAATCCAAATAAACTGTTCTGTGCGATGTGGGAATATCGAAGATGGCCTTGGTATTTTAAAAGTGGAGGAGAAGGATCAGGACTGTACATGACTTTAGATGCAGGAGAGAACTGGAAAAAAATAACGGACAAGGATGGTTTACCCAAAGGGGAATTAGGACGTATCGGCATCGCCGTTGCTCAAAGCAATTCAAAAACAGTTTATGCCTTGGTGGAAAACAAGGAAAAAAATGGCTTGTACAAAAGCACCGATGGTGGGTTCAAATGGAAGATGGTTAGTGAAGATGAAAATATTGGAAACCGACCATTCTACTACTCTGATCTGCATGTAGATCCATTTAATGAAAATACCATCTACTCATTGTGGAGCATTATGACTCGGAGTGATGATGGTGGAAAATCTTGGCGTGTAATAGCCCCTTATTATAAAGTACATCCGGATCATCAAGCGCTTTGGATGGACCCCAAGCGTCCCGGACATATGATTGAAGGAAATGATGGCGGAATGAATATAACCTGGGACGGTGGATCTTCATGGCGTTTCATAGAAAACCTTCCCGTAGCACAATTTTATCATATCAACGTAGATAATCAAAAACCTTACAATGTATATGGTGGAATGCAAGACAATGGCAGCTGGAAGGGCCCTGCATATTCTTGGATAGGTACCGGCATAGGAAATAGTGAATGGCAAGAGTTATATTTTGGAGATGGATTTGATGTGGTGCCTCACCCTAGCAATCCCCGTATTGTCTATGCCATGGCCCAAGAAGGGTATTTAGGCAGAGTAGACACCCGTACAGGAGGCGTTGAGCTTATAAAACCTGTACACCCTAAGGGCAATAATTTACGTTGGCATTGGAATGCACCAATTGCTCAAGACCCGTATAATGAAGATGCAATTTATTATGGATCTCAATTCTTGCATTACAGCGAAGACCAAGGACGGAATTGGAAGATTATATCCCCAGATTTAACAACAAATAATCCAGAAAAGCAGAAAGCATTAGAGTCCGGTGGCTTGACACCTGATGTAACAGGCGCAGAAAACCACACCTGCATTATCAGTGTCGCTCCATCACCAAAAAAAGAAGGTGTTATCTGGGTTGGTACCGATGACGGTAATATTCAAATTTCTAAAGACTTTGGAAAAACATGGGCCAATACGAGTGCAAAAATCAAAGGATTTCCTGAAGGTGGATGGGTAGCTCAGATTCAAGCATCCAAGCACAATGAGGCAGAGGCATTTGCCGTAGTAAACAATTATCGTCAGAATGATTGGACCCCTTATCTGTTTCACACAAAAAATTATGGGAAAACATGGGAAAATCTATTGAGGAAATCCTCCTTAAATGGACATTGCTTAAGTATGATTCAGGATCCCGAAGTAGAAGAGTTACTCTATCTAGGGACAGAGACTGGATTATGGATAAGCCCCGATTATGGGGAGAATTGGCAGAAATGGACTGGCTTGCCCACAATGCCAGTTCAAGATATGGCTATTCAAGAGCGCGAGTCGGATCTTATTCTAGGAACTTTTGGCCGTGCTGCCTGGGTATTAGATGATCTAAGACCATTAAGAGCAATAGCAAATAAACAGACCCAAGGGAAAACTCTTAAAGCATTTCAAAGTCCTGAGGCAGTTCATGCTCAGTTTATGGTAAGCGATGGAATAAGGTTTCAAGGAGACGCTGCCTTTAAAGGGGAAAATCGATCTACAGGAGCGAGAATGCGCATTTACCTGGACAACCTTCCAGAGAAGGTAAAAAATCCATTGAAAATTGATATTTATGATTCATCTGGATCTCTAATAAGACACATCGAGCGTAAAATAGACTCCTCCGATGCTGGAATCTATTCATTTGTTTGGGATATGTGTGAACGAGGAGTTCGTGGGCCACAATTTAAGAAAATAAGTGAGAAAAGGAAAAAGAACGACCCTCGTGGAGCATCCGTCAAACCAGGAATGTATAAAGTGGTATTTAACTTCAAGGAGGATTCAGATTCTACAATGATTAATGTAATCAATGATCCAAGAACAATCATTGACGACGCTGAGTGGGATGCTGAATTAACATTCAGAAGGAGTCTTCATGAACCTACAAAAAAATTAGCAGACGCGGTAACAAGACTCTATGAGGTAAAAGAATCTATTGAAGTTTTTGAGAAATTATTGAAGCTCAGAACCGAGGAGGACAGTACGCTCTTTAAGAATCGTTTGAAGGATATCAAAGAATTTAAAAAGAAAATTGAAAAAGAGCGCATAGCTCTATTTGGGAAAGATGATATCAAAAGAGGGTATTTTGAGCAGCCAGAAGCATGGACATATACCAACGGTCAATTTAGGTCCTATTTATGGCAAATGAGTGGCAAGCCAACAACAAATATCATGGCGATTCATGATCTATGGTTAGCAAAAACTAAAGCCGCCACAAATAGTGTTCAGAACTTGCTGGATAATGATTGGTTAAGTTTATCAGAGGAGCTTAAAGCTGAATTACCTCCAAATATATTTCCAAGATAAGTATATGCTCATAATATTATAAGAGCATACTTTATATTTTAATCAATTGATTGACAGAGCTCTATCAAAGTTCCACCTGTGCTTTTTGGATGCAAAAAAGCGACCAACATATTGTCCGCACCGACAATAGGTTCATTGTCTAATAATAAAAACCCAGCTTCCGATAAACGTTTCATTTCATGAGATATATCGGAAACTAAATAAGCAATGTGATGCATGCCCTCTCCCCTTTTGGCTATGTATTTAGCGATGGCAGAATCCGAACTCGTTGCCTGAAGTAATTCAATTTTATTGTCTCCAACCTTAAAAAAAGAGGTGATGACAGCCTGGCTATATACTTGCTCACGTTTGTAGGGTTTTGAATTTAATATTTTAGAATACAAAATCTCTGCTGAAGCTATATCGCTTACAGCTATTCCAATATGTTCAATTCTTTCAAATGCGCTTATCATATACCGGGAATTAATCTACAAAAGATTGAGTCTTTACAAGCTGTGAATAAAGGCCTGATTTTAATATCAATTCAGAATGACTTCCAGACTCTATTAATCTTCCTTGGTTAACAACTAAAATACGATCAGCTTTCTGAACAGTTGCTAACCTATGCGCCACTACAATGGTCGTGCGATTTGCAGAAGCCGCATCTAGAGCTTTTTGAATTCGTGATTCGTTTTCAGTATCCAATGCACTAGTTGCCTCGTCCAATAACAAAACATTAGAACCTCTATATATTGCTCGAGCCAATGCTATTCTTTGCCTCTGGCCTCCAGACAAAGATGACCCACCCTCTTTTAGCACACAATCAAAGCCATCAGGCAAATCATCGATAAAGCTTTTAGCCTGAGAAGAGATTGCAGCCTCAACAACTCTATTTTTATCAGGATTAGGATCCCCTAAAGAGATGTTCTCCCTAACGGTAGTATGAAAAATAATAGAGTCTTGAGTAACTAAAGAGAAAATGGAACGGACCTCATGCATTGGCCATGATGGCTCCTGTTGATGCCAAACTGGAATACCATTTAACCGGACACTACCAGAGGATGGGTCAATTGCTCGAATCAATAAATTGATTAAGCTGGTTTTACCTCCACCTGACGGGCCAACGATAGCAACTGTCTCTCCTCTATTTATTCTTGCTGAAAAATTTTCTAAGGCAAAATTATTGGCGTCAGGATATTTTAAGCTTACCGCGTCCCACTCAATTGAGTCAATTCCGTTTTTCAGACTTTGACCTTTAACAATATTATTTGGATCCTTTATATCTTCCTCTTTGTCTAGTATCTCAAACAATCTTTCTGCTGCAGCACTTCCTTTTTGAACGTTATATAGCCCATTTGAAATCGACTTAAAGGAAGGGATCAATTGATAAAAGAATAGAGCAAAACCTATTAAAGCAGCGCCAGTCATACCATGACCTGCAAGAGACTGAGCACCCCCATATAGTAAGATTAGCAAAAGGGTAGATATGCCAATTATCTCGCTAATTGGGCTAGCCAAATCACGACGGCGAAACACACTAATTTGAGTATTCTCAGCCTGATTGTTATGGTTTTCAAAGTGACGCCGCTGGCGACTTTCAGCTTGATAAGCCTGGATAACTCTTAGGCCAGAGATACTTTCATCTAAAGCACTCAACACCATCCCCAATTTGCTCTGTGCCAGGTTGGACTTTCTTTTTAATTTCTTACTCACCAATTGAAGCAAGAAAGCTGCGATTGAAGCAATGACAAGGACAAAAATTGTCAAAGAGAAACTCATTGAAAATAATATGACCAATGAACCAATAATAACCAGGGGTTCACGCACTATGATTTCCAGTCCAGCAAGAACAGCATATTCAATCTCAGTGACATCAGATGACGCTCTAGCTAAAAGGTCCCCTTTCCTGTTTTCAGATAATTTACCCGGCGATATTTTTAAAATCTTATGATGTAATGCTTGTCTCAATTTGGCAGTAATCCCTCCACGTAAACTTGCCATTTGCCAAAGCGCTGCATATCTAAAAATATTTTTGGCGAGAAAAAGCCCAAATGAAATGAAACATGCACGCCATAAAATTCCAAATGAGCCGTAAGTCAAAATACCTTGGTTAACGATATTATTGATATAATCTTGAAGGCCTGTTAATTGATTTGATCCATCTTGAGTTAATTCAAATTGAGATCCATTATTAAGAATTATGTCCATAACTGGAATAATCATGCCTATACCTGCCAATTGAAATAAGGTATAAACAACATAAAAAAGAACGGCAGCCCAGGCTGCAGCACTATAATTTTTACCAAAACCGAGTATTCGATAAAAAGAATCCATTTGACGAAAGTACGACTGACCTGGATTCGGCTAGCAATGAACGTACTTCGTACTTTTACCAAATGGAAAGCAAACGTCAAAAAAAGATAGCCAGTGTTCTGCAACGTGACCTAGCAGAAATATTTAGAAGACAAGCAGCTAGTCACTTTCCGGGAACGCTAATCACTGTCAGTAAAGTGAGAGTAAGTCCAGACCTGGGATTAGTACGAAGTTATCTTAGTGTTTTTCCGATAGAAAAATCAGATGATGTGCTAAAATTCGTAAAAGAAAACACATCAAAATTAAGAGCTGATTTAGCAAAACAAGTCAGAAATCAATTGCGAATCATTCCCACTTTATATTATCACCTAGATGACTCAATGGAGTACGAGGCTAATATTGATAAAATCCTTCGTGAAGGCGGAGAGAATCCTATTATTTGATATCGGATGAATTCTTCCCACCCTGCTAAACTCGGCTGGCGCTACCTGCTTGGAAGGCGATTATCGAATGGGGTCACAAGAGCAGCAGCCGCTGGAATTTGCGTGGGGACCGCAGCAATGATTATTGTCTTGTCTGCATTCAATGGACTTGAAAGTTTGGTAAAATCATCATTTGAAGAAATTCACCCTATTGCCGAAATATTTTCAAAAGAAGAAGGACGTTTTGACCCTGACAGTGTTCTTATTTCAAAATTAAATTCAACTAATTATAATTGGTTTCCAATTCTTGAGCAAAAAGCAGTTATCAGGTTAAATGAAAAAGAACTGCTTGTAGATGTAATTGGCCTACCGGCCAACCACTTAAAATCCTTTGTTTGGCTGGACTCACTAACCTCTGAGCTGACCACAAAGGCGACCCCAAAATCTATATGGCTTGGCTCTGGAGTTGCGAGAAACCTGGGGCTCATAGAGTTAAATGGTTTAAATTCTATTGAATTATTATGGCCCAGAAATAAAGGGAGGTTATCACTTAATTTCAGCAGAACATTTTTCAGAGAAGTATTATCTCCTCAAGCAATATTTCGTACAAATTCAAAAATTGATAGCAAACATATTCTTGTCTCTTTGAGCAGCCTAAGCCGATGGGGTCAGGATCAAAGGTGGTCATCAATTCAAATATGGGAACTTCCAGAAAAAATAAATTCTTTAAATACCCTGCATGAGGAAATTAATCAAGTTTTAGAGAATTCTGCATTTGAAATGAGAACGCCTGAAGATCAAGAAGCTGCAATATTTAGAGTCATGAAAAGCGAAGGGCTAATAACCTCAGCAATATTGGCATTCATAGTCCTTTTAGCTTCTCTGGGACTATATTCATCAACAATATTATCAGGAATGGAACGGGAGCCTCAATCAGCTATCCTCTCGGCGCTTGGATTATCTGAAAAGAAAATTCGGCAAAGCTTTTTTTGGTCAGGAACATGGGTAAGTGTTGTGGGGTCAATGATAGGATTGATTTTTGGCGGCCTTGCTATTTGGGCACAAACTGTTTTTGGGTTAATCCCACTAGGGGATGGATACATAGTTGATGCTTATCCTGTTGAATTCTCATTTTTGCAAAGCATACAAGTTTGTGTTTATGTAATACTTATTGGAATGGTACTGAGCTTTTTTGCATCTCAAAAAATTTCTGTAAGCACATTGAGACTTAGAGAGAAAGCTTGATCAATTAGATAGCAAAAGCTGGGGCGTAATCACTTAATATTTCATCAAACGTGACCATCAGCTCCTCAACTTGATTTGATGTAACTAATCGCATTCGATAATCTTTAAAATTTGGGAAGTCTCTAAAATAATTAGCATAGTGTCTTCGTGTTTCAACTATTGCTAGTGATTCGCCCTTCCAATGAACAGCTAATTTTAAGTGCTCCCTTGCAGCGTCTACCCGATCTAACAAAGAAGGAGAGCCAAGGTGATCCCCTGTCTTCATAAAATGTTTTATCTCATTGAATACCCATGGATATCCGATTGCAGCACGACCAATCATGACGCCGTCAACACCGTATCTATCGCGGACTTTTAATACTTTTTCCGCACTATCTATATCACCATTACCAAAAACAGGGATATGCATGCGTGGATTGTTTTTCACATCTCCAATAAGCGACCAATCCGCTTCTCCCTTATACATTTGCTTTCTAGTCCTGCCGTGAATACTAATAGCTTGAATACCCACATCCTGAAGTCTCTCTGCAACCTCAACAATATATTTTGTATCGGAATCCCAACCCAATCTGGTCTTGACTGTTACCGGTTTATCCACTGATTTTACTATCTCAGCAGTCATACTAACCATTTTCGGTATGTCTTGGAGTATTCCGGCACCGGCTCCTTTGCATGCCACCTTTTTCACAGGGCAACCGTAATTAATATCAATAATATCAGGATTGACCTTTTCGCATATTGCAGCAGCCTCTTTCATGCTTTGTATCTCAGCACCAAATATTTGAATTCCTACAGGTCTTTCATATTCAAAAATATCTAGCTTCTGAACTGATTTTGAAGCATCACGGATAAGACCCTCTGACGAAATGAATTCTGTGTACATGAGGTCAGCACCATGTTTTTTACACAAAGCGCGAAAGGGAGGGTCACTCACATCTTCCATAGGCGCAAGTAAAAGTGGAAATTCTCCTAACTCAATGTCAGCTATCCGAATCATTATTCCGATTTTTGGCAAAAATACCTCTTTCCTATGAATGCCAACAATGCGAGACGCGAAGCCCTTATATTTTTTTTGGTAGTTATTTCTGGCGCATTAGCTGCTATGTTTTTTGCGCCAAGCGCTTTGAAGCTATTTGGGTTTGCCAATATGCAAATTCAAGATATACTTGCCCGACCAGAAGAAAGTGCGGGAAGAGCTCTATTGTTATACCAAGCCATAGGAGCTACTCTAATGTTTCTTATCCCTGGGCTATTTATAGTCAATAGGTGGAAGCAGAATGGCAATATCCAACAACTTCCAAAACAAAAATGGGGAATAGTCCAAACGGTATTAGCATTAGCATTACTCCCATTACTATTGCCCTTTATGGACTGGATATCGACTTTATGGAGTGATTGGGGACATCAATCAACAGCAGTAAAGGAGCTATTTGATCAATATGATGCAAATTCTGTTTTAATTGAAAAAATGATATTCTTTAATTCTTTAGGGGATCGTCTTTTTTCAATATTTGTTTTTGTCTTTTTAGCCGCTACCGCAGAGGAGATATTTTTTCGGGGAGCGATACAAAGGATCCTTCACAACAATTTAAAACCATATCAAGCAATACTGCTGGGAGCCGCAGCTTTTGCAATAGGGCATATGAATTTAGTACAACTCCCATTTTTAGTTGTAGCTGGAACATCGTTAGGATTCATATATTGGATATCAGGAAGACTATGGGTGTCAATTAGCGCACATGTCCTTCACAATGGACTCACCTATTTTTGGACAGTTTCATATGGCCCAGGCTCCTATGGAGAGCTTTCACAGCAACCATCAAGCAATTGGCAAATACTGATCTTTACGGCCATAGCAGCAACTATAGTGATTCGATTAATCCAAATGCGCAAAAGCGAAATATGAACTCTACTCTAGTAAGTCTTATATAATTCCTCTGGTGAGGCTGCAGGATTAGTGGAATAACTAATCTTCAAAGCTTGAGCTTTTCTTAATTCTTGCTTTAAGTCCGAAATTAAACCCATTTTAACATCGATATCTGCTTTAATCGAAACCGTGAACTTGGGCCTTTCTGCTTCGTTTATCTCCTCCCGCTTTAAAATGACAAACGATTGGATATCTCCAATGTTGCCAAGCTGATCATCAAGTTGAATCCTTGGCTCTGAACCGTAAATCTCTGGGTTTTTCGGCGACCCCATATAGATATAAGTCGTTAAATCTTTACGATCTAACTTCTGCATTTCCGTTGCTTTCGGCTTCTTTAATCGAACCAATAAAGTGACTTCCCGCATAGTTGTAGTTACCATGAAAAAAAATAATAACATAAATACGATATCTGGCAATGAAGCTGTTGATACCGGCGGAGTCTCTTTTGATTTTTTCTTACGAATTAATGCCATTACTTCCCAACACTTACAGGTTCCGCCTCGGAAATAAATTGAGGATATATTCCAACAATCACAGATCGATCTTCCTCATTTAGAGTAGGGAAAGATCGGCCATATTTTCTTTCGGACAATTCGTTTCGCAGCTCTGAGTAGGCACCAAGAATTTCATTTCGAACTTTGACAAACATCTGATAGCTAGTACCACGATCATTTTGAAGAGAAATTACAGCCTTTAGCGGGTTGTCGGAACTTGATGGGTTTCTTAATCCATTACAGTCACGGCATGTCCCATCTCCATTATTATTAATAAAGTCTTTCGCAGAAACCCTTAATTGATCTATCGATAAATAATCATCCTCAACTAACAATTGATCATTTGAATTGACCAAAACAATAAAAATATTCTTTTCTTTTTTTATATTATCCTCAGGTGGCGGTTCATCACTCCAAGGAGCAAGCTTTACCATTAATCCCTTATCGACATCCATGGTTGTTGTTACCAAGAAAAATATCAAAAGCAAGAAAGCAATGTCAGCCATTGATCCTGCATTTATTTCTGGAGTTGAACGTTTTTTTCTGCCCATTTTGGCACGAATTATTTACGAATTCGAGATAGAGAGGAATATATAACCGATGCGATTGCTAAGGCAAAAGCAATATAAAATGCGTTTAATCCCGTTGCAACCCACTTTGTAGTAGACTCATCAACGTTATCATAAATCATGTAATCAGAACCGTCAGCAAAAATATAGCTCGCGATAAAAATGAATAATAGCCCTCCAATTCCTATTGCAGCTCCACGTAAACCTTTTGGATTTATTATCATTCCATTTACCGAACTCGCAATTGCTAGAATGGTAGCAGAAATTATCAAAATTATCGTGACTACAATAGCTGTATAAATAAGACCATCACTTGGAGAAAACCAGATACCTAAGGTCGGTATTCCACCAGCTAATCCGGCTAAGCCAGCAACTCCTAAAGCTATTAATCGAGAATTCTTCATAGCAGGTAATTAATTTACTTCTTCTTTGCTTTATAATCAGCTACCATATCTAAAAAGTGGATCGATGCGTCTTCCATCTTATTCACAATATTATCCATCATTGCAATAATAAGGTTGTAAAAAACTTGAAGAATCATTGCAACAATTAAACCAAATACAGTCGTTAACAGGGCAACTTTAATACCACCAGCAACCAGTGAAGGCGATATATCACCAGCAGCCTCAATCGCATCAAAAGCGCCAATCATACCAATTACCGTTCCCATGAAACCTAACATTGGAGCCAATGCTATAAAGAGAGAGATCCATGATATATTTCTTTCAAGTTTTCCATTTTCAACAGACCCAACAGAAACGATAGCTTTATCAACCATGTCAATTCCTTCATCCATTTTGTCGAGCCCTTCATAAAAAATTGTAGCAACAGGACCTGTTACATTCTTACAAACTTCTTTTGCAGCATCAACACCTTCATTGTTTAATGCTGTTTCTACATCCATTAATAATTTGTCATTATTAGTTGTCGACAATGCTAGGTATATTATTCTCTCTATTACTAGAGCCAAACCCAAAATCAAAGCAAGGAGAACGAAGGACATGAAGAAAGGACCTCCATTGATGAAGTATTTCTTCAAAACCTGAGTAAAACTTGGATCTTCCGGCATTGTAGCTTCCTCAACGATGGTTTCATCACTTGCTTCTGCAACAACATTCGAGTCAGCCGCAACAGCGGTTGAGTCAACTGCGGCAACCGCATTTGAGTCATCAAGACTTAATTCTGTCGAGATTGGCAAAGTATCTGTTGATTCTTGAGCAACAGCTTGGGAGGTAGATAAGACTCCAAAAATTAGGAGAAAAGTGAGAACCTTTTTCATGGGTTTCAAACTAAATTAGTTAAACGTTTAATTTCTTGAGATGCACAAAAGTAATATAATCCTATGTTCATCACAAACCAGTTATTAAAACTTGTCAAACATCATGCCGATATTATTCTAAAAATTAAAATACTCTAGTTAAAATTAGGTGTGTTTTTAAAAATCTGATTTAATTTTTATAAGTAGCATTAAATAAAGCATCAGACTGCCAATCCTCAGTCAATTCAATAGCGTTCAAAGCATCCTTAGCGCTACTGACCACTGTCCAAAGAGATCTGTGCTCGGGGCGCATAAAGTTTTCTTGAACCATCTTCTCGAGCATTTCTAGCTGAGGATCATAAAACCCATCCTGATTAACAATAATAATTGGCTTAAGATACTGACCGAGCCTTTTTAAAGTTATCGCTTCTAATAACTCCTCTAAAGTTCCGCAACCTCCTGGAAGAGCAATTAATCCCTCAGTATCTTTTAATAATAGCTGTTTGCGCTCAGACATCGTTTCCACAAAAATAAAATCATCAACTAGAGGGTGATTCAATTCTATATTTTTTAGGAAATAAGGCATAACCCCTTGAACTTGGCCTCCATTTTGAATAACCTTTGAGGCGATATGCCCCATCAAACCTGTTTTCCCCCCTCCAAAAACTAGTTTCACCTCTTTTCCGACAAATTCTTTAGCTAATTCTGCAGCCTGGTCCAAATATCGTTGATCAGTTTTTGCCGAAGATGCGCAGTAGACTGCAATTCTCGATCCTTTGAGATTTTTTGTTTTCAAACTATGCAGGTTTAGTTCTTTTGACGAATCTGATCTAAGAGCTTACCCACCTCTTCAGCTTCAGCTCTCTTTAAATCTGAAGCAGCGCGATCAACAGTTGATAAATCATATGCCTGTTTTAGCAACTCTTTATACTGTACTGCTAATTTTTCTTCTTCCGTTTTTCCTTTTAACCATCCAAACATATCTACAAATTTAACCTGATAAATGTGATATGGTTCACAATTTAAAAAGCTTATTAATCTAAAATTTTATTACTGGTCAATGCTTCCCATAACTCGTTTCATGAATTCAGCGGAAGCCTCTTTGGCATTTTTTTTTCCATTACTATTCCGCATTATCCCAATAACTTCCACAGCCCCCAAGGTATTCGAGATTAACTCCCCGATTACTTCAAGCTCCTTATCTTTTAATGTTGGCACCTCTGCTAAAGCTTCGAGGACTTCCAATGTTTCTAAAAGGTAATCCTCGTCAAATCTTTCAGAAAGGGTTTTAATTAGAGGTAATTTCATCTACGAATTCTTTGAGAATTTCCATCTTATTTGTTTGAACCTGATTAATCAATTCTCCTTTTCTAAAAGCAGCGAACGTTGGTAAATTACTCACATTTGCATATTTTCTGGACCCCGGATATTTCTCAGCATCAACATAGTAAAAAGAAGTGCCTGAGTTTTCAGCAGCAAACTTTTTGAATTTGGGCTTCATGATGCGGCAATTGCCGCACCATCCAGCACCATATTGTACAATCACTTTCTCATTTTGAGATAAGAGATCACCAAGGTTATCTTCTTTTAACTCTTCCATGTTAATGCTAGTGCTTACTCAGATATGAAGCAACGCTTTCTCTGGATTCATTCATTGCATCCTTGCCTTCTTCCCAATTTGCAGGACAAACTTCACCATGCGTTTGGTGATGTGAATATCCATCTATTAGGCGCAAATACTCATCAACATTACGTCCTAAAGGCATCACATTAACTGATTCATGGAAGATGGTTCCCTCTTCATCGATCAGATATGTTGCACGATAAGTGACATTGTCACCTTCAATAGTATAATCTTCTTCAGTACCAACATACTGAGTATCCAAAATATCTAAAGTTTCAGCAAGCTGACGTGTAGAGTCAGCAAGCAATGAGAACGTTACTCCTTCAATACCGCCATTGTCCTTTGCCGTATTCAGCCATGCAAAATGAACCTCAGCGGTGTCACAACTAGCTCCAATAACAATTGTATTGCGCTTTTCAAACTCTTTTGCTTTGGCCTGAAATGCATGGATTTCTGTTGGACAAACAAATGTAAAATCCTTAGGATACCAAAAAAGAATAACCTTCTTATTGTTATTGATCGCCTCCTCTAATACATTCATTTTGAACGTGTCGCCCATATCATTCATCGCGTTAACAGATATATCAGGAAATTTTTTACCGACTTGACTCATTTAGTTTCTTTTTTTAGAATTGTAAATTATTTGACAAAGTTAAGCGTTAAAAATCATGCCAAAATAGACCATAAAATATTTCTTTTCATTGACTAATAACTCTACTTATGAAATATTATATTTTCAAGGATATGAAATCCCAAAAACAATAATAAACACAAGGCCATTAGGTCTCTTTATTTCTATGCGATCCAATTAACTTATATTTGTTCCCTTGAAAGCATTTATTGACCTTGGTCTCGCATCTCCTCTCGTAGATGCCCTGGCCCGCCAGGGGTACGAAACCCCCACCCCCATTCAAGCGCAAGCAATACCCTCAGCCATAAAAGGGCATGATGTTCTTGGCACTGCGCAAACAGGAACTGGAAAAACAGCTGCCTTTACGCTTCCGATTCTTCAGCAACTAATGCCTTTAGTAGATATACCAGGAAAAAGACCTGTTCGAGTTCTTATTCTAACTCCTACAAGAGAACTGGCTCTTCAAATAGATGAAAGCATTGAGTCATATGGAAGTAATACTAAGCTTAACCATACTGTAATCTTCGGAGGAGTTGGGCAAAAATCTCAAACTGATGCTTTAAGACGGGGAGTAGATATTATTACTGCAACACCAGGAAGGCTTTTAGATTTAATGAGTCAAGGGTTCATTGACTTGAGAAAAATTGAACATTTTGTTTTAGATGAAGCAGATAGGATGCTTGATATGGGGTTCATCCATGATGTGAAAAAAGTAATTGCTAAGATCCCGACCAAGAGGCAAACACTTTTCTTTTCTGCAACGATGCCCAAAGAGGTTGTTAAACTGAGTGATTCCTTATTGAATAACCCCATCAGGGTTTCCGTTGATCCTGTATCTACGACTGCTGAAAATGTTCAACAGAAAGTTTTCAAAGTTGATCAAAAATCAAAACGCTTTCTTCTCAGATCAATCTTAAATAATGAAAACTTTGACATTCCTTCGGTACTTGTCTTTACAAGAACAAAACATGGAGCAGATAAAGTAGTTAAAGACCTTGTAAAAAACGGTGTGACTGCTCAAGCAATTCATGGAAATAAGAGTCAAAATGCACGTCAAAATGCATTGAAAAATTTCAAAAAGAGAGATACCCGAGTTTTAGTTGCAACTGACATTGCTGCGCGAGGTATCGATATTGACGAATTAACGCATGTGATAAATTATGAAATTCCAAATATTCCAGAAACATATGTGCATAGAATTGGCCGAACAGGACGTGCTGGAAATAGTGGGATTGCGTGGTCTTTTGTCGACAGAGAGGAAACTAAATATCTCAAAGACATTCAAAAGCTTATTAAAAAAGAGATTGAAGTTGAGCAAAATCATGAGTTCCTTCCAGGGACAGCTCTTCCAAACACAGAAGAATCTAATTCTCCCAGAACTGATGATAGAAGACCCCAAAATCAACATCAAAAAAGAAGTGTAAAAAAACAGAGACCAATCGAATCAAGAAACCCCAGACATGAACGCTTCAAAAGCCCATCTGAGAGTCAAAACCCGGAGGGTAAAAGAAAAAAAGAAAATGACACCTCTTATTGGGGAAGCGATTCTTCGGGATCAGGGGGTGCATTTACGAAATCTAAAGGCAATGATGATGCAAAACAACATCCCCAGAAGAAAAAAAAGAATACAGGTTTCTGGTCTGGTAAAAAAAGATAAAAATTGATGAAGATTATTGCATTTGGTGCCTCATATTCGATCGATTCCATAAATCGAGAATGGGCTCGATATGTTGCTTCCAGAATATCAAAAGATTCATCCGAAGTTTTAGATTTAAACGATTATGATCTGCCAGTTTATACAGTTGAACGACAAAAAAAAGGTATACCTGACGCAGTTGGATCTTTTATTTCAAAGTTAAATTCAGCAGATCTAGTGATCATATCTTTTGCTGAATATAATGGATCTTATACTGCAGGGTTCAAAAATTTATTTGATTGGGCCTCAGTCCATACTTTAAAAATGTTTGCTGAAAAGAAACTGATTCTTCTCTCTACCGCCCCCGGAGAGCGAGGCGGCCAAACTGTCCTTAATACTGCGATAGATAGATTCCCAAGACATGGAGGCGAAATTATTGGGTCGATGATTTTGCCAAGCTATAAAAAGAATTTCGATCCCCAAATAGGTTTTAAAAACGATCAAATCCAAGATCATTTTGAATCTTTTCTCAAACAAATACTAATTAGTCTCGATTAAAAGTTAATAGGTCAAATTTTAAAGGTTTTGTAATATTGGGATTCTGATGGCTAAGGCAACAAAAAATGCGATTTCTTTTATTGATTCTTTTATTAATCTCCGCTGAGATATCTCAGGCTCAATCTATTCAATCTCAATTGCGTTTTGAGCTATTATTTAACGGAGTTAAACTAAATATTAATGAATTGTATTTTGATCCTATTCATGAAGACAGCATTAAAATAACCACTCTAAAATTTTATGTTTCCGACATAGTTTTAAATTTCAAAAGAGAAAATGCCCCTCCAGCATATTACCCCGTTCGCAAATTAATTGATTTTAAATACCCTGAATCTTTAGAAATAGCAGATATAGATGTTAGCGGAATAAAGAGCCTTTCTTTTATATTAGGCCTAGACAGCTCGATTAATGTATCAGGAGCATTAGGAGGCGACTTAGATCCGACACAGGGAATGTATTGGTCATGGCAGAGCGGGTATATAAATTTTAAAATAGAGGGAATATCAAAGAATTGTCTGACTAGAGATAAATCTTTTATTTTTCATCTAGGAGGCTATAAAAAACCATTTGAATCTATTCGAAAAGTGAACTTAGATTTTAAGAGTGAAAAAAGTAATATTATTCAATTAGATTTAATTCATTTCTTCAAAAAAACAGATCTATCAAGACAATCAGGCATCATGAGTCCGAGTCGAATAGCTAAAGATAAATCTCGAATTTTAGCTGAATCTTTTAATTCGCATTGAGAAATATAATTATCATAATAATTTTCAGCGGAGCGTTTTTAATGGCGTTTATGTCTTATCACGATTTTCAATATTTTATTCCAAGTCATTTCCCAAAACCAGTTTATTCATTTAAAAACAACCCAATCGATTCGAATAAAATTGAACTGGGAAGAAACCTTTTTTATGACCCAATACTTTCCTTGGACAACACGATCTCCTGCGCATCATGTCACTCTCCTTTTAATTCCTTTTCTCACACAGACCATAAATTAAGTCATGGGATTTATGATTCAATTGGATCAAGGAATGCCCCCGCCCTGTACAATTTAGCTTGGCAGAAAGAATTTATGTGGGATGGGGCAATAAATCATTTAGATGTTCAGGCTTTAGCTCCAATCCATAACTCTAGCGAGATGGCATCCAGTATTATTGAGGTCACGGGAAAAATTCAAAATGATAAATATTACAGACAACTTTTTTACCAATCCTTTGGGGATAGCAATATTACCGGTCAAAATATTCTAAAAGCACTATCTCAATTTCAGCTAACTCTAGTCTCTGCCAATTCCAAATATGACAAGGTTTTAGATGGAACAGCTACATTTTCAGTTCAGGAAAAAAAAGGGTATAAACTTTTTCTCGCTAGTTGTAATCAATGTCATTTGCAGCCATTATTTTCTACTTATGATTTTGCATCTAACGGATTAAAAATTGATACTGTCCTTAAAGACATTGGGAAGATGGGCGTCAGTCAAAATAAGAAAGATAGTTTGCTATTCAAAATTCCATCACTTCGCAACTTAAGCTTTTCTTACCCTTACATGCATGATGGTCGGTTTTCCTCACTCAGGGGAGTATTGGATCATTATTCTAGCATGCTTGAAAATGATATGTTGGGTCTCAATGACAGTATGGTAAGACCTTTTAAAAGCAATGAAAAAACTGATTTAATCGCATTTTTATTGACGCTAAATGACACAAGTTTTGTTTTTGACTCGAAACACCAATTCCCAAGAGATCTGATTAATAAATAAAATAATTTGTGATAACTCGTTTCTCTATGAAAGTATCTCTGCAGAAGATTTGTAGATTTAAAGACTAAAAAATATAATATTTTTTCACGATGATCAGAAAGTTACTATCTATAATTTTTCTTGTATGCTCATTTTTAGGATTTGCGCAAGTAAGCCCAACAATAAGTTCTTGGTTACAGAATACAACTCAAATAGGAACATATTATGTTTCAGGGAATTCAACTGCGATTAGTAATAACATTTTAGCTAATTGTCAAAAAGTAGAGTATTCAACTAACTATGTCTACGTCACGGCTACCGGGGTGCCATCATATGCAACAGGGCCATTTTCAGATGGTAATCCAAGCACTGCGCAGAATCAAAATGCAATATTTCAATTCCCATTAAACCCCACATCAAATTCTGGAAACCCAATTTCCACCAATGGAGGAAATATTGGAGTGTTTATTAATGGTGTTGCTGTATTTGATTATCGAGATGGTGTCGCCTGGAATCCCAATACTAATTCTCTTTGCGGAGGCCCTGGGAACCCCCCATGTCCAGGAGGGCCGATGGCATCTATGGATTGGAATCGGGATGCAATTCCCGCGGAAATGGATGGTTTTGACTGTTCCAAAGGACATCCCGCAATGGGAAACTATCATCATCACCAAAACCCTTCGGCTTTCAAGGTTGATTTAACTGTTTTATCCAATATCTGTAATCTTTATGATGCGGATGGTTTATATACTCCTGACAGTAATTCTCACTCGCCTTTAATAGGTTTTGCTTATGACGGTTATCCAATCTATGGTGCTTATGGTTATAAGAACATAGACGGGACAGGTGGTATTGTAAGAATAAAGTCAAGCTATCAACTAAGGAATATCACCACTCGGACTAACGGGCCAAGTGTCGGCCAAGTAATTACCGTAACAGGCCCTACTGGAACATCTCTACAAACCTTGTTCTTAGGATATTTTAGAGAAGATTATGAATACGTGATCAACGTTGGAAATGATTACTTAGATGAGCACAATGGCCGTTTTGCTATTACCCCTGAATATCCAAGTGGTACCTATGCTTATTATGCGACCGTAGATGAAAATTGGAATTCATCATACCCTTATCTAATTGGACCAACATTTTTCGGGAATGCATCCAATAGAAAAGTAAATTCAATTAATGAGACAACAACTACATATACAAGTACCGTTGGAAATATAGAATTTCAAGATTCTGATGTATCTGTTTTTCCAAATCCCGCTTCAGACCTTATCGCAATTCAATTTAATGGATTAGTAGTAGATGATATCAGAGTTGAATTATTGGACAAAATGGGTAGATTAATACAATCAAAGAAAATATCTAAGGGGAGCACAATCACTTACTTTGATACACAATCCGTCTACCACGGCACCTATATCTTAAGGCTAACTTCAAACAATAAGGAAGTAACCAGAAAAATACAGATTATAAAATAAATGAATTTGTTTAGTAATTTTTTGAACATGGGAAAGTTATATCTATCCATATTTTTCTTATTGACAAATTCTCTTTTTATTCAAGCTCAAAATAGCAGCAATAATCTATGGTCTGATTTGAATTTAGGTTATGAGATTTTTAAGAATATTGATGTTAAGTACGAACTAGGTAATAGAATAAATAGCAACCAAGCTAGAGCAAACTATCATGATTTTATAGTCAAATATTCTGTTAACAATTTTTTAAAAATTGCGTTAGGAACAAGGCACTCGAACCTCTCATTTTTAGATTCATCAACCTTCAATTCTGGGACTGAAGAAGACTTTGAAGATATTGCCGATAGATTTCATTTTGATATCTCTGGCAGGCTTTTAAAGTTAAATAATTTTAAAATGAAATATCGTTTACGAGCTCAGAGAAAAATTCGTGACTTTTATTCAAATACACCATTAAATTTCAAGAGAACCTATATCCGATCCAGAGTTTTAATTGAGTATCCTTTCTCTAAAAAGCTTAGGACAAACGGCGGTTCGGAATTATTTTTTTCTATCCAAGAAAATTCACCTCTTTATATTAGAAAACATAGACATATAGCTGGACTAGAATACGATTTTAATAAGATTTACACCATACGTGTGCAATACCTATTTCAAAGGGAAGTAAGGCCTGCATCGACAGAATCACTAAATATTGTGGCATTAGATTTTAAAATAGATCTGAATGAATTATCAAAAAAAATCAATTCGAAAAATTAACTTTTGCATATGGTCTTAGATAAGATTTTGAAGCGATTTGATTGCATTTCCCTGGTAGAAATGGATAGCGTAAAGCTTATGAATCGAATTGATTCAAAATTTATTTTCTCAATTAATGACCTACATGATATTCTTTTAAATCTAGAAAATGATTATTCCGTTCTAAACGTGAATAATAAACTCACCCATTCATACGAGAGTCTTTATTTTGACGATGAGAATGATCGTTTTTTCAGAGATCATCATCGTGGTAAAAAAAATAGATTTAAAGTTCGATACCGACAATATGTTGATTCAAAAAAATCTTATCTCGAAGTAAAACATAAAAAAAATGGACGAACTTTCAAACGCAGAGTTTTAAGTTCCATTAAAAATGAAGATTTATCTTTAAAGCAAATAAAATTTGTCCGGGATAGTTCCATCGCTAATATTGATTTACAAAAATCCATAAGCACCTCTTATCAAAGGATAACTCTCGTTTCTTTAACTCCGCCAGAAAGAATCACGTTAGACTTGTCTCTAAGTTTTTCTAAAAATGGCAAAACAATAAAAATGTCAGATATTGCCATCGCTGAATTAAAACAAAGTAAAATAGATAGGAACAGCCCTTTTTATAAACTGATGAAAAAAAAGGGAAAGCGACCGATTAAATTGAGTAAGTATATTCTTGGAAGAATTATACTTAAGGGGAACGAAAAATTAAAATATAATCGGTTTAAAATAACTTTACTGCAACTTAATAAAATTCGAAAAAATGAATATCACTTGGTTTGACCCTGATTTCTATACTCTAATACTTAGAGTGTCAATTAATCTATTATTTCTAATCATAGTGATTCGATACTTATACTATCCGATAGCAAAAAGGAAAGATTACTTATTCACATATTTTCTTATCGGTTTCATAACATTTTTTCTTTGTTTTGGACTAAAGAAATTAGATATTGACACAGGAATGGGGTTAGGTTTATTTGCTATTTTTGGCATAATAAGATACAGAACTAGCACTGTTGAAATAAAGGAAATGACTTATCTATTTATAGTCATTGGTCTGAGTGTTATCAATTCATTGGCCTCTAATAAAATCTCTATCGCAGAATTAGCATTGATCAATGTTTCTATTTGCATTTTGACATATTTAATTGAATACGTATTCCTTTTAAGAAATGAAACTCAGAAAACCGTTTTATTTGAGCAGATTGACCTCATCAAATCATTCAATAATTCTGAGTTAAAATCGAATTTAGAAGAAAGAACTGGTCTGAAAATAAATCGTGTAGAAGTTGGGAAAATAAACTATTTGAATGACACTGCTGATGTCAAAATTTACTATTTCGATGATGAACAAAAAAGCTAGAATTAAATAATGAGCATTTAAAAAGGCCTTGTATTTTTACATACAAGGCCCAAACAGATAGCTAACTTTTGAGGCGTTTAACATTCAAATAGCACCTATCGTTTTCCACTATGTTACTTAAACAGATGCGAAGATACTTTATTTAGAATGATTCTAATATAGAAAAATTGCGGTTTTTCAATATTTAAACTTAATGGGGTATTTTCTCAACAAAAATGGGCATTTATTAACGCTTGAATTGCTATTTATAACTTCTAATCTTGTATTAATCTAACGTAAAAATAATTTCTTTGTTCGGCATGATCCCATGATTTTTTTGCCGAAAAAGTTTAAGTTGTAGTAACTTTCATTTTGAAATATATCACTTTACATTTCGTTTTTAAATAATAGAAACCTTTGCTTAATCTTTCAAAAATGAAAACCATTATATCCATGGGAAGTCTTGCTTTGATAATCTCACTGAATTCTTGTAACCATAAAGAAGAAATGAAAACAGATGATTTTCAATGGCAAATAGATCGTTTTGAAGAT
Source organism: uncultured Cryomorphaceae bacterium (assembly GCA_913049755.1). Next base: position 2,324 of record CAJWXO010000005.1, on the reverse strand, counting down.
GTGAAAATTTTACGATATAAAATACCTTCATGGGAAAACCTAACTGCGAAACAAAGAGTTTTCGCTTATCACTTAAATGAAGCTGGTCTTTCTGGCAGAGATATCATGTGGGATTGCAACTATCGCCATAATCTGGAGATCAGGAAAATTTTAGAATCAATTATCTCTAATAATGAAATAAATCATTCGACACAAGAGTATAAAGACTTTGAAGTTTACGCCAAACGAGTATTTTTCGCAAACGGGATTCATCATCATTATAGCAACATGAAATTTGAACCTAAATTTGATAAAACATGGTTCTTAGCATCCCTGAAATCTCTAAACCTTGAACTTTCAGAAGAAGCTCATCGCGCTATTTTTGATTCTGAATTTGATGTGAAAAAAGTCAATCGTGCAGACGGAGTGGATCTTCTACTTGGATCAGCCGTGAACTTTTATGCCCCAGATATTACTCAACTTGAAGCAGAAAAATTTTATTCATCAAAAAAAGATATTGACCCAGAAAGACCGGTAAGTCATGGTTTGAATAGTAGACTTTCTCGAGATGATAATGGAGCTATTTATGAAGATGTTTTTAGTGCATCAGGACGATATGGTAATAGTATCCAGCAAATAATAAAACATCTTGAAAAAGCAAGAAATACAGCTGAAAATGATAGTCAATCAAAGGCATTAGATCTATTAATACAATACTACCGCACGGGCGATTTATCTATTTGGGATCAATATAATATCGAATGGGTTAGTAACACTGAAGGAGATGTGGACTACATAAATGGATTTGTTGAAGTTTATAATGACCCCATGGGGTATCGTGGATCCTATGAGACTATTGTTCAAATCAAAGATTTTTACGCTAGCGAACGAATGGCAGTGGTTGCAGATAATGTTCAATGGTTTGAAGATAACAGCCCAATAAATAAAAATCATAAAAAAGATAGTGTTGTCGGTGTTAGTTATAAAATTGTCCAAGTAGCCGGAGAAGCTGGAGATTCATCTCCATCAACACCGATTGGCGTGAACCTACCAAATGCAAATTGGATTCGAGCTGAACATGGCTCAAAAAGTGTTTCTTTAGGAAATATTGAAGATGCTTACCAGCAAAGCTCTGGCAAAGGCATGGCAAATGAATTTAGTTTTTCAAAAATGCATAGAGAACGCGCTGAAAAATATGGAGAACTTGGATCAAAGATGCATACCGCTCTACATGAAGTCGTGGGTCACGCCTCAGGAATAATAAATCCTGGGGTGGGAACACCGAAGGAAACATTAAAAAATTACAGTTCAACATTAGAAGAAGCGCGAGCCGATCTTGTAGCATTGTATTTTATTTTAGATGACAAAATGCAAGAACTTGGGCTCATGAAGAACAAAGAAGCTGGATATGCGGAATATGACAGTTACATCAGTAATGGCATGATGCTGCAGCTCAGGAGAATACTGCCTGGCGAAAATATTGAGGAAGACCATATGAGAAACCGACAACTGGTAGCATCATGGGCCTTTGAAAAAGGCAAGGAAGAGAATGTGGTAGAACTTAAAAATATTGACAATAAGACTTATTTTGTTATCAATAATTACGATAAACTTCGAGAATATTTTGGAGAACTTCTAAATGAAATTCAACGTATTAAAAGCGAGGGGGATTATGAATCTGGACGTGTCCTAGTTGAAAATTATGGAGTCAAGGTTGACCCAAAAATTCATGAAGAGGTTTTAAGACGCTCAAAGCCTCTAAATCTAGCTGCTTACAGCGGGTTTGTTAACCCGAAAATGATACCAATAGTGAACAATGACTCTATTGTCGATGTAGACATTGCATATCCGAAAGACTTTCTCGGTCAAATTCTAGATTACGGAAAAGACTATAGTTTTGAATAACTCCCAACAATATCTCGATATTTAAATAATTCAGGAGTATTCTAAAGACCACGAGAGTTATTTAAAATTATTTTAACCTAGGTTGCCTTAATAACAGAAATATTGACCCAAAAATATGACTTAAACGCACTTACTGAAATTCAGAAGGCGATAATCAACGTACTCCAATATTTTGATTTTTTTAATCACTCCTTGTATTTAGCTGAAATTCATCGCTACTTAAACATAAAAACATCTCAAAAAGAGGTTTTAAATAACTTGGGCGAGATGACTAGATCCAACCTAATATTGAATAGAGATGATCTTTGGGCATTAAAAAATGAAGCAATAGATATTAGACTCAATAATTTAAAAAGGAATTCCAGATTACTCAGAATTTCAAAAAGAATGGGATCGTTGATTAGCAATTTCCCTTTTGTAAAAGGAGTCTATCTTTCGGG
>CAJWXO010000004.1 GCA_913049755.1 uncultured Cryomorphaceae bacterium | reverse complement strand
CCTGAATTTTCTGAAAAAAGCAAAGAGAAAAAAGTAGAAGAGAAAAAAGTAGAAGAGAAAAAGGTAGAAGAGAAAAAGGGGTCAAAGCCATTAGCCGATGAAAAGACTGCACCTGATCAGGTTAAAGGCGAGGAGGACGCAAGTCATAAGACTCAGTATAAGAAACTTGATGGGCCCAAGCTTACAGGTGTGACAATTGATCTTAAACAATTTGCTAAAAAACCTAAACCCCCGGGAGAAGGAGGGAAAAGAAAGCGTATTAAAACAGAGGGCTTACAGAAGCCTGCCGCCGGAGGGGGAAGAACAACTACGGGAGCAGCAACTGTAGGAGCAGCAAAACGTAGAGACAATAATCGCCCAGGGCTTGGAGCAGGAAGAGGTCGAAATGCAAAAGTTCAACCAAAAACTGAAGTTTCTAAAGAGGATATTGCTCGTAAAATAAAGGAAACACTCGAGAAGTTGGGTGGTGGCAAAAAGTCAAGGGGTTCGAAAATAAGAAGAGATAAACGTGCGGAACGTACCGAGGCTAAAGAGATGGCCGAAATTGAACGTATAGAAGGAGAAAAGGTTTTAAAACTTACGGAATTTGTCACTCTACTAGAGTTTGCGAATCAAATGGGAGTTTCTCCTGCAGATGTTATTTCCACATGTATGGCCTTGGGAATAATGGCTAGCATGAATCAACGTTTGGATAAGGAGACATTAACTATTGTTGCAGAAGAATTTGGTTTTAGTGTTGAATTCGTTGATGAAGAAATGCAAGAAGTTTTTAATGATGAAGACATTGAAGAGAATCTTGTGTCACGGTCTCCAATTGTTACTGTAATGGGCCATGTTGACCATGGAAAGACTTCTTTATTAGACTTTATAAGAAAAGATAACGTCATTGCTGGAGAGGCTGGTGGAATTACTCAGCATATAGGTGCTTACTCAGTTCAATTACCTAGTGGTCAAGCAATATCTTTCCTTGATACTCCAGGGCACGAAGCATTTACAGCAATGCGCGCAAGAGGAGCACAAGTCACTGATATTGCTATAATTGTAGTGTCAGCAGATGATTCTGTCATGCCCCAAACAAAAGAGGCTATCAGCCATGCTCAAGCTGCAAATGTTCCTGTAGTATTTGCGTTTAATAAAATTGATCGGCCTGATTCAAACCCGGAGAGAATTAAAGAGCAGTTAAGCCAAATGAATATTCTCGTTGAAGACTGGGGAGGCAAGGTTCAATCACAAGAGATATCTGCAAAAACCGGATTAAATGTTGATAAATTACTGGAGAAAGTTCTTCTTGAAGCGGAATTATTGGATTTAAAAGCAGACCCTGAAAGACTTGCGAAGGGAACTGTAATTGAAGCTACCCTTGACAAGGGTCGTGGCTATGTTATTACTTTGTTGAACGAGACGGGAACTTTAAAAGTCGGAGACTACATATTAGTGGGGCCATACTCAGGTAAGGTAAGAGCAATGATGGATGAACGAGGCAAGCAATTAACCGATGCAGGTCCTTCAGTTCCTGTATCTATTTTAGGCTTGGATGGCGCCCCTCAAGCAGGTGATAACTATATCGTAATGTCTGATGAGCGGGAAGCTAAATCTATCGCTACTAGACGCCAACAATTGCAAAGAGAACAGTCAGTAAGATCTCAAAAAAGCTTGACATTAGATGAAATTGGAAGACGATTAGCTGTGGGGGATTTCCAAGAGCTAAATATTGTTTTGAAAGGTGATGTTGACGGTTCGATTGAGGCTCTTTCAGATTCATTACAAAGGTTGAGTACTGAAGAAATACAGGTAAACATAATCCATAAAGCTGTGGGTGGAATTACAGACAGTGATGTTTTATTGGCAACAGCATCGAAGGCAATTATTTTAGGTTTTCAGGTTAGACCTGCTGGGTCTGCAAGGAAATTAGCAGAAAAGGAAGATATTGAAATTCGTCTTTACAGTATTATTTATGATGCAATAAATGATATTAAAGAAGCAATGGGCGGAATGTTGTCTCCTGATGTTAAAGAAGAAATTACATGCTCTTTGGAAATACGAGAAACATTTAAAATTTCGAAGCTTGGAACTATCGCAGGTTGTATGGTAATGGACGGGACAATTAATAGAAGTTCTAGGATTCGCATTATTCGTGATTCGGTTGTTGTCTATACGGGAGAATTGGGTTCTCTTAAAAGATTTAAGGACGATGTTAAAGAGGTTAAAAAAGGAACAGATTGCGGCTTAAATATCAAGAATTTCAATGATATTAAAGTTGGCGATATTATAGAAGGATTTAAAGAGATTGAGGTTCAAAGAGAGCTTTGATAAATTTTTATTTCTTCTGATTTTAACTTTGAACCTGGTCACTTTCAATCATTCCGTCTCTTAGTCTTATTATGCGGTGAGCATACCGAGCTATTTCCTCTTCATGTGTTACTACAATTAGTGTATTCCCATTTTTGTGGATTTCATCGAATAATTTCATTATCTCTAAAGAAGTTGTTGAATCTAAATTTCCAGTCGGTTCATCAGCTAAAATTATAGAAGGAGAATTCACTAAAGCTCGCCCTATGGCTACTCGTTGCCTTTGCCCCCCAGATAATTGATTCGGCCTGTGGTCCATTCTATCTTTTAACCCAACTTCATCAAGGATATTTTTGGCTCGTGCAATTCTTGCTTCTTTTGTTTCACCAGCATAGACAAGGGGTAATGCTACATTTTGTAATGCGGTTTGGCGTGGTATTAAATTAAACGTTTGAAACACAAAGCCTATTTCTTTATTCCGAACTTCTGCTAACTCATTGTCATTCATTTGGCTTACATCTCGGCCAGCTAAGTTATATGAGCCAGAAGTAGGTGTGTCTAGGCAACCTAAAAGATTCATCAAAGTAGATTTCCCACTTCCAGAGGGCCCCATTAAAGCCACATACTCACCTTTTTTAATATCTAAATCAATCCCTTTTAAAACATGGACAGTCTGCGGTCCAAGTTTGAAATCACGGATTATGTTTCGCAATTCTATAACGACTTCACCCATTTTAATCGATTAATTTAAAGTTCAATCCAAAATATATCATTCGGCCAAATATTGGCCCCCAAACACGCGTAGCGTCAAAATTCTCTGTAAAAGTAGAATTACTTGGTCGTAACGGATCTCCATTAATATTGACAGCGCCATCAATTGGATTTAATTGCTGAAAGTTTAATGCATTTTCCACACCCAAATAAAAATCTCCCTTCTTAGTGACTTTCCTAATTTGAAAATTTAATAACCGATACGCGGGGGCGGTATCTAAGATTTTTCCGTCTAATCCGGGTGACAAGGGATGTATACTTGGCACCGGTTGTTCGCCATGATATTGAAGTGTTAAGTCAAGACTCCAATTGGAAATAAAATCTCTACTAAGGTTTATTAAAGCTCGGTGCTTGGCAACAAAAGCTGCAGGCATTAAAATACTAATAGGATTTACTCCGTGTACTTTGTTTCGGACAACGACATTTTGATAACGATAAGCTAGTCGGATTTGTGTTTTTTTGTCTAATTTATAATTTGATGAAACCCCTGAAGACCCTGAAATCATGGCAAAATCAGTTGGATTTAGTGATGGATCATTTGGATAAATATACCTCATGTGATAAGTCCAATAGTCATGAATTACCGCTTCATTAAACCAAGTTCCGTGGAGATTAGCGGTTATAGATCCCGGCATATAGTTCAAAATAAAATTTCCAGTATAGCTAATACCTGCATTTGTAGACTCCTCTAATGACAATTGATCTCCACCAACAATATTACTACCAAACTGATCCCCTCTTATTTCTCTATTACTAGCTAGCCTTCCCCACTCTTCGGTGATGGGCAGGGCCATTCTAAAACCTTCCCCAAAAACCAATCTAAATACATTTTTATTGTTGGGCGCTATCCTGGCATGGATTCTTGGTGAAAAAGGCACTCGGTTTTGGGAGTTCAAAATAATGGAGTGCCAATCAAATCTACCTCCAGTTACCAAGGTTATAAATTCGTTTGGTATCCAGGTCCATTCTGACGAGAGTCCAATATTTCTTTCCGTAAAAGGTCTATTTGTCTGAATATTATTAGTTTTAAAGTCTATATGATAATTATCATAAAAAACTCCAATTGTACTTGTTTGACTCAGTTTACCCCAATCTTGTCTAAATAACAATTGCCCTATACCCCCGATCTGTAAAGCACTTAAATCTTTTTTATTTTTCAGGTCCTCGACACTACCCATGATCCCCTCCATGCTTTGACTATAGCCATGCAATATGATCCCAATTGATTGATTAGGGTTTTGGGGATTCACCCATCCGTTTTTTGAACTTACGGCAAATCTATTTTGTCCCATATTCGACTGCCATGGGTTTGACCCAAACGGTAAATTTAAATCACTTGAAATTTGACCACCGGTTTTTTTGTCTTCAAGGACATGAATAGTATGCAATCCTTCCCAACCATTCTGACCAAAATAACGAGCTCTGACCATTCCGTTTAATTGATAACCAGTTGGCATATCAGCGAAGCCATCTTTATTATTATCAATAGTAAGTGATCTGCCACTGGCATGCCCCAAAAATCCAAGTGACCATTTTTTAGATATCTGCTTCCCGTAAATAAGATTCGTTTCCGCCCTACCTCCTTGATTGATATAGCTATTTAATCTAAGTTTTACGGACTTGTCATTGACAATATCCTCAATAATATCTTCGGGTTTAAGAAGTTCCACATTAATCTGCCCGGTCATAGATTCAAAACCATTTGAAACTGAACCAATTCCTTTAGTTAATTGAATACTATGAATCCACGCTCCAGGAATATATGACAGTCCGGAATTAGCAAGTAGCCCTCTTACCAAAGGAGTCAGTTCAGTTTGAATTTGAGCATATTTCCCAGCAAGTCCAAAAAGCTGTATTTGTTTGGTGCCTGTTATGGCATCTGTAAAAGAGACATCAATACTTGGGTTGGTTTCAAAGCTTTCCGAAAGATTACAACAAGCTGCTTTTTTGAGTTCAGCTCTAGAAATTATTGTTTTTAATTTAGGGTCTTTTAGTGATATGGCAGTACCAAGAGCATCAGTCTTCACTTCAACGGCCTCGAGGCTTAGGCCTTTGTAAATACCTGTATCTGATTGAGAATAAAGTAGATTTGGCAAAAGAATTATTAGAAATATCTTTAAACTTTTTATAGTCACTTATGCGCCTCAATTACATTCGAATCTCTATAACGGCAACAAGGATTAATATTGCTGTAGGACTCTTCCATGGCTATGATTTTTTCATTTATACAAGAACAAACCTGATCATGCCCAACCTCAGCTAAAGCCTCGTGAATTTTATCTTCACTTAGTTTTTTGGTATTGTAAACCACAAAAGTTTCATGAGTATTCAAATCCCATTCCGCGGTCCAAACTCCTCGGAGATCTAATAAGGTTTTTTCAATTCTATCTTCACACATACCACAAACGCCATCTGTGATAAATTTGAGCTCCACTTTTTTTTGGGCGAAGGCATTTACGGTTATTAAAAGAGAAAGTATGATTAGGGAATATTTCATCATTTGAAGGGGTTTTGATACAGAGTATCTGTTTCGATTCGAGTATCTGTTAACGTATTTAAAAATGCAACAATAGCTTGTCTTTCTGAAAGCGATAAATTCAGTCCTTGAGAACCATTAGAATGAGATTGAATAAATCCAGTCATTCCTGGCGCTAAGTTAGGGGAGTTAGAGAGAACATCGCTATTATAGAACTCCATCACCTCTTCTAATGTTTGAAAACGCCCATCGTGCATGTAAGGGGGCGTATATGCCAGGTTCCGTAATGAAGGGGTCTTGAACTTCCCATTATCAACTTCTAATTTTGTTATCCCACCTTTTCCTAGGTCTGTAAAAACACTGTCCAAGCCATTATTCACTATTGTATTATTTGTAAATAAGGCTCCTCCATGACAGTGAAAACAATCACCTCCTTTTGGAGATCCATTTGGATTTGACTCAGCATTAAATAATTGCACTCCAAGTTGCTCTTCGGGAGTAAATGATTCAATTCCCGCATTTACTTTATCGAACTTACTTGCCCCACCACTTAAAATTATCAGCATAAATTGTTCTAAGGCGAGACCTATTTTATCAGGAGATATTTCTGGATCGCCATAGGCCGCATTAAATGCTTGCTCATACAAGGGCTGATTTTCCAGTTTCCCCACAACATTTAAAATATTTTCCTTCATTTCAGTCGGGTTTTGAATAGGCTCAAGAGCCTGTTCTCTTAGGCTAGGCATTGCTCCATCCCAAACAAATCTTTTGCTCCATGCTAAATTGTGTAAAGGCATAGAATTTCTTGTCCCAATAGATCCATCAACTCCGGTACTATAAATTTTACCATTATCTGTGAACCCAAATGAAGGATTGTGACAGGAACTGCATGATTGAGAGCTATCCAATGATAAAATCGGATCATAGAATAATAATCTTCCAAGAATTATACTCTCTTCTGTTAATATATTATCATTTGGGAGAGCGGGCTGAGGAAATCCTTGAGGAATTGGAAGACTGTAAGGTGTTGTAACATGAGGCTTGTTTCCATTAGGGTCAATACAGCTGAAGATCAAAAAAAGCCATAGAACACTCATCAATCGTTTGAAGAAAATCATGGATTTCTATCTTTTAATACGCCGATTTCGAAACTTGTACTTAAATTTTGAGCGACTTTACTTGCTAAACCATTATCGTTTGAGCTATGAGTAAAATCTCCATCTATTCCTGGTCGGAGACTATAGAGGTTACTAAAAGTCATTTCAGCATTCCACTTGATTTCAAGGGTTTTAAAATCAGTTAAATCAAAAGAGCCCGATAAATTAATATTTGTTTGGTTCTCATCAAGAGCGATATGATAAAGCCATGGAGTTTTAACTCCCATATTTTGATAATAGCCTTCTAATGCAGCAAAGACATAACCACCAGTCCATCCCCAATGTAAATTATTGAAAGAAGGATTTAAAGGATGAAGGGGCCACCATACTGATGGATCTGAATGATTTATGGCGCTGTCTAGCCCAAGATCAAAAGAAAGGCCAAGATAATTACCAGAGGGGATAGATAATGGCAGGCTTATAATTTCAGGAGAACTCCCCCTTACAAAAGCAAAAGTGTTCTCAAACGTAATGATGCTACCATCATCCGCCATTAGTTTAAAATTTGATAATAGGAAATCGGAACGCGTAAAAATAATAGTGTCTTTAGTGGAACTTTGGATCAAAGAATCTATTTCATAGGAAAATTCCATATTATTAAATTGCGGCAAAAACTGTAGCTCCAGATCCACAGTTTCAGGGCTTTGATTTTTATCGCATGAAGTGAATATCCCAATTATAATTATAAATAGAATTTTGAATTTTTTCATTGTAAATAGAAATCAGATGATGTTCCTTTGTTAAAGCACGAATTGGACCATAATTTTTGTAAGGTCATATAAAAATAGTGATATGGGGTTAAAAAAATCAGAATATCTAAAAATTGGAGGGATTCTAGCTATCTTTTCTCTAGGTATATTTTTTTCGATAAAGATTCAGACTCCTGACTTTACATTGCCAATATTGAATCCCAATGATTTGAATCCAGGGCTTGTAGAGGAGTCACTGCAATCAAAAGGAATTGATCATACTGTCGCTCCATTTTCTTTAATTTCCCAAGACGGCATTGAGTTCACACAAGATGATGTAGTTAACCAGATCAGGGTTGTTAACTATTTTTTTACAACATGTCCAGGTATATGCCGGGATATGGCCAGAAGCCTTCGAAAAGTACAATCTACATACTTAGACAATGACGCAATAAAAATCATGTCTCATTCGGCAATGCCTGAATATGATACGCCTGAAGTTTTAAAAAATTATGCTGAGAAAAATGCTATTGATTCTGATCGGTGGATTCTTTTAACGGGTGAACCTGTTTTGATTAATAAATTGGCAAGGACATCATATTTTACCGTTCTTAAGGAAGGTGAGGGATGGGATGAACATAGTTTTATACATACTGAGAATTTGGTTTTAGTAGACCACAAGGGTCGATTAAGGGGATATTATGATGGAACTTCTGAGGAGGATACGGATTTGTTGATTGATCATATTGCAGTGCTTTTAGAAGAAAGAGATAAGGATTTGAATGCGTCATGACAGTTGATCAGATGGAAAATATTGATATTGCATCATTACAGATGGACATAAAATGGGGCAGGATAGAGCAAAATTTAGCCTCAATAGACTCATATTTTCTGGAGTCTCCCGAAGCAGATATTTATTTGTTACCAGAAACATTTGCAACTGGATTTGTCACAAACAAGGCTCTCTTGGCGGAAGTTGCTACCCAGAATAATTTGGATGAAATCTTGGGTTCTATGAAAAGATGGTCTGCGAAGAAAAAAGCGTGGGTTGGAGGCACTGTTTTTGTTCTTGACGGGGACCGTTATCGCAACCGATTTTTTATGATTGGACCTTCGGGGGAAATCATCAGTTATGATAAACGACATCTTTTTGGAATTGCTGGTGAGATAGATTATTTCGATGGGGGTTCTTCTAGGATAATTGTAAATATTAAAGGCTGGAGACTACTGCTTCTTGTTTGCTATGATTTGAGATTCCCAGTATGGCTTCGCCAACAACCTTCGGACCAGAAATATGAGTATGATGGCATATTAGTTCCAGCAAATTGGCCAGAGTCTAGACAGAATGCATGGGAAATATTACTAAGGGCTCGTGCCATCGAAAACCAATGTTATGTAGTCGGAGTAAATAGAATAGGTGCAGATGGCTTTGGATCCAATCACATTGGAGGTTCATCAACTGTAGGCCCAAAAGGCGATATTCTTGTAGAATCTAAAAACCAAAAAACCGGTTGGATATCGACAACTTTGGAGGCCATACATCTGTTAGCAGTAAGAAAAAAATATCCTTTTATTGATGACGCTGATACGTTTACTCTTCAGTGAAATACTTCATAGATGGGATCAACTCGATTAACTTTCCATCTAGTCTCCATTGTCCAATTTGCTTTGATTTCGATTGGCGTCTTGGATGAAATTCGAGACTCTGGGTCTTCTTTTCTCCAATAATTTCCTGTATTTAATGTGCCATCGCTATTTCTGTCGTAAAACGCTTGCAATTCATATTTACCAGGGGGAAGTCCTGAAACAGTGACAGTATTGCTATCGCAAAGGGTAGAAGAAGTCCACTGAGCATAGACGCCTTCTTTGCCTTTAAGTTCTATAATAATTGGCTTTATTTGAAGATTTTCCCTGTAAGATCCAGTATCGCATCCAACGATATATTTCAATGTTAAAATACCAGAACTATCAGTTCCCCATGGGCTCCATTTAATCACGCTGTCAGCTATGCTTCCAGATTTTAAAAGAGGAATAGACTGAAAAAATGTATTATTCGAATTGGCTGTATCCATCTCGTGAGGCTTAATACTTTTCAAGTAAGCGATAGACTTGATTTCACCAGGACTTAGGCGATTATTTCCATCTGAGTCTTCAAAAGAGCGAATATCATAAATACTATCTTTCATTATATATTGAAATCTAAAAAGCCCTGAATCATTTGTTCTCGTAGAATACAGTGCAGGTTTGAAGACAGCAGAGTCATTTAATGATTTAGGGTATAGACAAACGGCAACATCTTTGGCAGGAAGTCCTGTCCATGGATCAATTATTTGACCCAGCACTTCACCAGAATCTAACGAGGGGCCAGTAGAAAATACCCACTGAATTCCTTTGATTATATTTCCTTCGTGCAGATCGCTAATTGCAGCTCCCCATTGTAAAACGTAAGTAGAATTTTGGATAAGATCTCCTTCCCAAGAAATGATAAAGGATTTCCCACGAGTTTCAAATTTTGAGTTTTGTGGAAGAGGAGGTGATGAATAAATATTCTGAGATGGAGACTTTAGGACAAAATATTCGTCAAAGGTCCAAATTAATTTATTAGCTTGGAAATTTGTTCCTGCTTGAGGGATGCTGCTAAATATAATTTTAGGGGGCTCAGTGTCCCTTGCTCCGCCATCCGGTGCGGCCGGAAGCGCGCAGGATGTAAACATAGAAAGGGATGTGCAAGTTATAATGATAAATGAGTAAACGGATAGTTGTATTGCCGATTTTTTATTCATTTTTACAATTCCATTAGATTCTGAAAATTAGCTTTTAAGAAATACTTTTGGAAGCTGAAAATATTACACTTCAAAATAGTTTTCCATTATGAAACGAATTTACGCACTTTGCTTCTTAGTTATGGCCTTAGGCTATAGTGTCAGTTCTCAAACTTATTGCACAACTGGTCTTTATACAACTGGCTGTACTGTGGGAGACAATCTTGATGATGTCACGCTCAATAATTTAGTACAAACTGCTACGGGTTGCTCAACTGCTGGTTATGGCGATTACACAACAGACACAGTTCAGATTCAACAGACTGCACAATTGGTGTTTTCCGTCACCTCTGGTTATTCAAGTCAGTGGTATGCTATATGGATTGATAATAATGACGATGGAGACTTTGATGACGCAGGAGAGCATCTTTGGTCAGCATCTCAAGCAGGGCCAAGTGCCAATGTTGTTTATGCTGAAAATATAGTCATACCAACGACCATCTCTCAAGGAGCGCACAGGATGCGCTTAAGGTGTAAATGGAGCGGAACCGCCTTACTCGCAACAGAGTCATGCTCTTCATTTACCTATGGAGAGGTTCATGATTACACAGTATTTGTAGGAGCACCTCCCGTTTGCCCTCAGCCCTATTATCTTACACCAGGCGCCAAGACAGACACTTCATTGTCGTTTTTTTACACGGCAAGTGGTTCATCTTTCGATATTGAATATGGCCCCGCAGGATTTACTCAAGGAACGGGTACAGTTGTTAATGATACCTCAACTTCTCCCATAGTTTCAGGATTGACTCCTAATACTTGTTATGATTTTTATGTACGATCTAATTGCTCTTTGGCGGGAAATGGATACTCTTTGTGGAGTGGCCCGATAGAATTATGCACTCCTTGCGTTACCCAAAGTTTACCTGTCTCTGAAAACTTCACTTCTTGGCCCCCCAATTGCTTCATTTTAACTGGAGGCTCACAACAATGGGACCAAGATGCTAATGCAGCCCATGCTGATATGGGGGGAGCATGGCAATCTAATGGTATAGGTTACTTAACAACTGCCCCTGTGAGTTTAAATTCTTTAGCCCGCGTAAAGTTTAAATGGTCTCATGCAAGTGGTTTTTCTTCCGAGAGATTGGCTTTATTGGCTCGCATCTCAGGGGCTTCTGCATGGGATACCCTTTGGGATGTTGAGGGACCATCATTTGATTCTCAAGATGGCGCATCTTGGAATGCTCCGGGAACTTACAAATCAGAGATGTTAAACTTAGACTCTTCTACCTATTATGGGGTTAATGCAGAATTTCGTTTTGTTGGTTGGTCTGCTTGGTCAAATGACGCATGGCTTGACGACTTGATCATTGAACAGCAACCATCATGTCCCGAGCCTACTACGCTTGGAGTATCTTCTATTTCTGATACATCAGCAACCCTAAGTTGGAATTCTGCAGGTTCAAATTTCGTTGTTCAATGGGGACCTGTCGGGTTCACAGTTGGAACTGGGAATTTGGATACGGCAAACTCATCAAACCATATTATTTCTGGTTTATCTGCAAATCAGAGTTATGAATATTATGTTATGCGAAACTGCACAGGTCAGGGAAATGGCAATTCTATTTGGACAGGCCCATATTCCTTTACCACTCTTTGTTCGCCATTTAGCGCTGCTTTGGGATATTATGAGGATTGGGACTCTTATTCAGACGGCGATAGTCCTGCATGTTGGACCATAACTGGTTCGGGGTCAGGGTTCACAGCTGAAGTACAACTTCCTAGTACGTTTCAAACTGCTGCCTTTACAACACCAAATTATATAAGCATATACAATTCAGCGGCTACAAATGTGACTTTTGTTTCGCCTTTGTTGTCCGACTTGCAGCAAAATAATTCACAAATACGTTTGAGGTTGACAAAAAGTTCATCATTTAGTCAATCGAAATTAATTGTAGGAACAATGTCTTCTCCTGGAGTGCAATCTAGTTTTATTCCCGTTGATACGATAGATTTAACGACTACTTTTGACGAATATACTGTGGCTTTCCCTGCGGTTAATGTAGGTCATTCCCATGTGGCATTGAGACTTTTACAAAGTCAATATTACTATGTATATCTGGATGATTTTATTTTTGAAACACAACCAACATGTCTTCCTGCTCAAAATGTCTCCGCAGCACCAGGAGCAACCACGGCAGCAATAGCTTGGACACACGGGGATCCCTTGACAACAGGTTCCTATGTGGCATGGGGTCCCTCAGGGTTTAATCCTGGAACTGGCTCTGTTTCTAATTCAGTATTGGTGACTGGGAATACTTATAGCATTTCAGGATTAACCCCATCTACCACTTATACAGTATGGGTAGCGGATAGTTGTGGCACCGGGAATATCGGCCCATGGCAAGGGCCAGTATCATTTACAACCGCTTGCTTGGCCGCGACACTTCCATACTCAGAAGATTTTAATGCTGCCCAATTGGCATGTTGGGACCCCTCTGGGGGGACAAGGCAGTTTGCTCCGTATGTCCTAGCAACAGGAGGCAATGCAATGGAGGGTGGCTATTGGGGTTGGACCAATGGTAATTATGCTCTTTTAACTTCACGCCCAATAACTATCTCAGCTTTAGCTCAGGTGTCTTTCGATTGGTCACACAGTGGTCAATATATTGGCAGTTATCCCAATGATCAATTATTACTTCTTGCGCGACCAGTATCATCGACTTCATGGGACACAATTGTTAATTTAATTGGAACCAATTTTTCAAGTCCAGGAGCTGGAACTACAACTCCAGGAACATTTATTAATGAACTTCAATATTTACCCGGTTCATACATTGGAACTGATGTCGTTTTTCAAATTGTTGGAAATTCGGGATACGGCCCAGATGTCTTTTTTGATAATTTCTATGTAGAAGCTGTAGCATCATGCCCTGATCCGACACCTTCTTCTGGATCAGTTAGTAACTCAACAGCAGATATTTCGTGGACCAGCGCCAGCCCACCTCAAGGGTCATCCGTAATGTGGGGGCCTGTAGGATTTTACACTGGAACTGGAGCGAGTGCCGGAACAGTTGCACACAATGTTACTTCAGCACATACCATTTCTGGTTTGACCGCTAATACTGCTTATGATGTTTATGTCCGTGACTCTTGTGGTCCAACTGACTTGTCTGGATGGGCAGGTCCGGTTACGATTCAAACGTTATGTTCAGTTTATAGTACTCCATATTTAGAGAATTTTGATGCTGCACCTCTAACTTGTTGGACTTCATCAGGTTCACAACAGTTCTCATCTTATTCATTGGGAGCAGGCTATGCAATGCGAGGTAATTTTTGGTCATGGTCTTCTGGAACGGCGGAATTAACATCACCACCAGTGACAATTTCTTCAGCTGCCCAAGTTTCATTTGAATGGAGCCATCAGTTTAGTACCTCTTACCCTACTGACCAGCTTGTTTTACTTGTCCGCCCTACTACGTCTACCTCTTGGGACACACTGGCTAGCTTAATTGGTCAGTCCTTCGATTCTCCTGGGTCACAGTATACTTCTCCCGGGACATTCATCACTGAAACAAATTCTCTTCCATCTTCTTATTTGGGTCAAGATGTTGTATTCCGTTTTGACGGAATTTCCGGATACGGCCCAGATGTCTTTTTTGATAATTTCTTCGTCAGCGGTCAATGTTCAGCGCCAACAAATGTTAGTATTTCTAATAACGACTGCGTAACAGCTGATGTGAATTGGTCGTCATCCGGCCAACAGATTAGTTCAATCATAGAATATGGACCCGCAGGCTTTACCCTGGGTCAAGGATTGACAGTAAATAATATGGGATCATCTAGCGCAACAATGAAAATTATAACAGGCCTGACGCCAGGAACTATTTATGATTTTTATGTTCGTGATTCGTGTTCAGGATCGCTTTCAAATTGGTCTTCACCGGCATCATACACAACTGCTAGTTCTCCACTTCCAACAGTTAGTCCATCCTATACAGTTACTTCTTTAAATCCTGTAACGATGGATTTTGTTTCTGGAGCTTCAGGTCAAGATAGCACAGGTTGGTATTTTAGCGATGGAACAACGGCCGTCGGTGATTCTATAACTCATATATTCATTACAAATGGGCCTGGAACAGCAATTGTCTTTGCTCAGAATGTCTGTGGAATAATTTCTGATACTTTGAATTTTACAGTTGGGATGGAGGATTTAAATCTCATTAATTTCAGACTTTATCCAAATCCGACCATGGGTAAATTTGATATTGAATTTGAGATAAGTACTTCGAGTGATATGCAGTTTAGAATAATGACCTTAACCGGAAATCTTATTCTTGATAATAATGAATATCATCAGAGTGGGCGAGTCAAAAAATCTTTTGATCTGCGTAATCTATCCGCGGGGATCTATTTATTAGAGATGAAATCAACCACGGGAGTTATGACAACTCGGTTTGTTATTGATAATTAGGAAGTTAATGACCATATTCTTTTAATTGATAGAAATTGTACATTTGTACTTAAATTAACTAAGTCTCATGAGTCAAGAATTGTCCCAGAACCGCCAGCGCACTATAACGATATTGTTGGTTGTATTGCTTGCCCTTGTTGGGGCGTTATCATATTTTGCGTTTGATCAATCATCAAGTATTGATGACTTAGAGCAGGAAAAAGTCGCTTTAATAACCCAACTTGAAGATTATAAAAGAGATCTGAATGCGCAATCTAGTGCTAATGACTCATTGAGTTCATTTATCTCCCGAGAGACAACAAGGCTTAATGAAATGATTTCTAAGATTGAAAGAGTGAATTCTGCATCTAGATCTCAAATCAAATCATTGAGAAATGAGGTGTTTTCTCTGCGTAAACATATTTCAAATTTGACTGAAGATATTGATTCTGTAAATCGAGAATTATCAGCTGTTGTTGGAGTTAAAGATTCAATATTATTAGATCTTAAAGCGGAGGTCGTCAAGAGCAATACTCTATCTAAAAAAATAGAAAAAGGCGCAAAATTGCAGCTCAGTAGCATTGAGGCAAGTGCTTACAAGTTAAACTCTAAAGGGGTTGAGAAAGCCACAAATTCTGCCAATCGCGCCAACAGAGTCAAAGCCTGCATGACAATTTCAAAAAACACCCTAGCGGCAAAAGGAGAGCGAACATTGTATTTACGAATCAACACCCCTGATCGACGTGTTTTGGCGGCAAGTACTGACGAAAAAACCATGTGGGTCAATGGTGAAAAGATGATATACTCTTCGTCTCAAGTGATTAATTTTAATGGGGAGCCAACTGGATGTTGCCTATCGTTTGATGTTCAAACAGAATTGGCAAGTGGATCATATACTCTTGCGGTTTATACTTCCAATGAAAAAATTGGAGAGGCGCGTTTGACTCTCGAATAAATATAATGCGAATCATTAGCCTCAACGGTAATGGTATTCGCGCCTGTGTAAAAAAAGGAATGGTCGGCTGGTGGGAATCTACTGATGCGGACCTTCTTCTTTTTCAAGAAGTTCGTTATGATGATTTTGAGGCTATTGATAACTTATTTCCAGGATATTGGAAAAGATTATTTTCTGCCTTGAAAAAAGGATACAGTGGGGTTTTAGCAATTGCCAAGAATCCACCAATAAATGTTTTTTTAGGGATGGGAGACAGCAAATGGGATGATGAGGGGAGAGTTATGCTAATAGAATATCCTGGTGTTGTGATAGTCAATGCATATTTCCCTAGTGGCGCACTAAGTAATAAACGTCAGTTTTATAAGCTAGAATTTTTAAAGGCATTTAAAGATTATATAGATGATTTAAGCAAGCGGCATTCTAATATAATTATAGCTGCAGACTGGAATATTTGTCATAGAGAAATTGACATTCATAACCCTAAAAGACTTTCAGGAAAACCTGGATTCACGCGCGAGGAAAGGAGTTGGTTGGATAATTTAGAAAGAGAAGGCTGGAGGGACGCGTTTCGAATATTTAATTCTGCTCCAGAGAACTTTACATGGTGGAGCTATCAATCACGAAGTCGAGAAAAAAATATAGGTTGGCGTATTGATGGGTTTTGGTTAAGTCCTTCAGCCAGCAAAGCAGCAAAGAGTTGTAGTCACTTATATGAGTTGAAATTAAGTGACCATTGTCCAGTTCTTTTAGAATGGCAATTGCCAATTACCTTTATATAAAATTGAAGTTTTCTGATATGTTACAAAATCTGGTAAAAAGAATATTCTTAAATGGTTTTCTTTTAATAGCAACCCTATCCTGCGTTTCTCCAAAAGTCCATTCCGAGCTACAGGAATCATATAATGTAGTTGTTGGTGAAAATCAAAATTTAAAGAGCACAACAGATAGAGCTGAAACTGATCTAAAAGAAATTTCATCAGATGTGAAAGTGATGAGAATGGCATTAAATACTTTAATGACGGATTCAATCGCTAAAGGCAGGAAATATCGCAAACTGAAAAAGTCATTCGATGATTTAAATGCTAATTATCAGTATGCACTTAATAATAATAGCTCATTGGTGGCAGCTAATTTAAGAGAGAATAAAATAATGCTAGAGCAAATGGAATCTTTAGCTAAAAGGTTGGCAGCTAAAGAAGATTCCTTAAAGCTGGAACAATCTCGTCTTATAAATCTTGAATTAGCATTACAATCAAGAGAAAGACGAGTGAATGAATTGGAGTCATTGATTGCACGTAAAGACTCAACTGCACAATACTTTAGAAAACGGATTGCAAATGCCTTATTAGGGTTTGAAAATAGGGGATTAACTGTTAGTATGAAAAATGGCCAAGTTTATGTGAGTCTTGATAATAGGCTAATGTTTGCGTCAGGTAAATGGGAAATTCAGAGAGATGGCGTTTCTGCATTACAAAAATTGGCGCAAGTACTAGGGGAGAATCAAGATCTTAATATTGCTGTAGAGGGACACACAGACGATGACGCCTATTATGGGAAAGGACAAGTCAGAGACAATTGGGATCTCTCTGTAATGAGAGCTACCTCCGTTGTAAAAATACTTATCGAAAAAGGTGTTGCCTCCAAACAGATTCAAGCGTCCGGACGAGGAGAGTTTATGCCAATTGTTGCAAATGATAATGCTGAAAATAAAGCAAGAAACCGAAGGACAGAGATAATTATTACTCCGGACTTAGGCGAAATTGCCGACCTAATTTCAAAATAGCTTTTATCCAAAAAGAGATGTAACTAACTGTTCCATTATTTTAATCGTGATACAGTTTTTAGTGGGGAAATGGTTTTTAGAATCTGATTGTTCAGCATAAAAAATAGTTTCAAAACCTATTTTTTTAGCCTCTTTTATTCTTTGATCTATTCGATTCACCGGGCGAATTTCACCATTTAATCCAACCTCTCCGGCAAATGCCATTCCTTGTGGAATTGGGATGTCAGAATTACTTGATAAAATAGCAGCACAGACAGCTAGATCCAATGCTGGGTCTTCAATCCGCATTCCTCCAGTGATATTTAAAAACACATCTTTTGATCCTAATCGGAAACCGCATCGTTTTTCTAGAACTGCAAGAAGCATATTTAACCTTCTAGTGTCAAATCCTGTACAAGATCTTTGTGGAGTCCCGTAAACAGCAGGACTAACAAGAGCTTGAACCTCGACAAGCAATGGCTGTGTCCCTTCGCACGCAATCCCTATTGCTGAACCACTTCTACCCTCTTCTCTTTGCCCCAATAAGACCCCACCTGGGTTTGTTATTCCATTGAGCCCCTTATTGTCCATTTGATATACCCCTAGTTCTTGAGTGCTACCGAAACGATTCTTGAGAGAACGAAGGATTCTATATAAATGATGACGATCTCCTTCAAATTGAAGTACTACATCAACCATATGCTCTAATATTTTGGGGCCAGCGAGGCCTCCGTCTTTGGTTATATGACCAACAAGTATGACTGGAACATGTCTTGACTTGGAGTATCGTAAGAACTCTGCCGCGGCTTCTTTGATTTGGGAAACGGAACCTGCTGAGGAATCGAGGTTAGGTGTATATGCTGTTTGGATGGAATCAATTATTAATAATTCCGGAGATATTTTTTCTGCAGCTTCTAATATTTTTATTGTTGAAACTTCAGCTAAAACATGGCATTTGTCATCTTCGATGCCAATTCGTTCAGCTCTCATTTTTATCTGTTGAAGACTTTCTTCACCACTTACATAAAGTACTTTTTTGCCTTTTTTAATTGCTATTTGTAGAAGTAAAGTTGACTTGCCAATACCCGGTTCTCCTCCCAATAGGCATAAACTACCAGGGACTATTCCACCTCCAAGAACCCGATCAAACTCAATGTCCCCAGTTGTTTTTCTGCCTACTTCGAGGCTATTTATTTGTGAAATTGCTATTGGAGTATTTTTAGTGTCGCTTGACCATGGCGTTGATTCTTTTGATGCTTTTTCTAAAATTTCTTCAACGAGAGTATTCCATTCATTACAAGATTTGCACTGCCCAAGCCATTGGGGGTGCTGAGAACCACAAGATTGACAAAACCAGGCTTTTTTAATCGCTGCCATTTGAAGAAGATTTCACTTTTTTCGAAGTTAAAGCGAAGAAACCAACAATCCCACTACTGATCATCATTAAAGTTTGAGTTGCATGGACAACAGTAGCAAAAGCGAGCCCCTGCTCATAGCTTCTCCCCAGAACTACCAGGGCCATTGCCACTAAGTAATGATAAGCGCCAACGCCCCCTGGGACAGGCACTAGATAACCAATTGCAGCAGCAGTCATAACAAATAATCCTTGAACAACAGACAAGTCTTCAGTAAATGGAAAAGCAAAAAAACATAGATATACCATTAAGAAGTAGCAAACCCAAATAAAGATCGTGTGCTGCCAGAACTTTGTTTTATTTTCTAATTTTCCTACAGATTTGATCCCATCTAACATTCCCGAAACAAAATTTTTGATCCAACTAAATAAAAGACTTGATTTAACTTTTTTCGAGTAAAATGAAAGGATGGAAATCAAAATTACTGACCCTGTAACGGTTATCTTAAGAGCACTATTCGAAGATTCAACGTCACCAGAAATACCTGAGTCTGTAATCGAAAGAAAGCTTTGAATTTCCCCGCTGGAAAGAATAAATGTGACTCCAACTAATATGCCCATCATTAACAAGTCAATAGTTCTCTCAATAATGATGGTTCCAATCAAAATATTTACGGGAATCTTATCAGATCGATTTAGGGCGGTAGCTCTAGCAACCTCTCCAGCTCTGGGCAATACTTGATTCATCAAATATCCAAACGCAGTAGCATGAATTGCGTGCCAGCGTGGCACGGATTTATTTAAACCATCTAAAACTAGAGTCCACCTGTTCCCTCTTGATATAATTGCGGCATAACCTATTAAAAAGCTAATCGCTATATAACTCCACTTCGCTTTTTTAGCATGTATCCAAACTTCGCTTAGGTTAACACTTCGAAATGCGAAATAGATCAAAATAGATGCTAAGAAAATAAAGCCCAATGTCTTTAACCAAGTTGGAATTTTAAACTTAACCATATTAATTTAATCTATTGGTATTTTCATCTGGAAAGACAATGGTTGGCTCATGTTTTTGAGCTTCTTCTTGTGTCATTGCTGCATAAGAAATTATAATTATGACATCCCCTTTTTCCGCGAGCCTGGCTGCTGGACCGTTTAGTTTAATTTCTCCAGAATTTTCTTTGCCGGGGATTACATATGTATCAAATCTTTGACCATTATTGATATTTACGATACTCACTTTTTGGCCATCAATTAAATTAGCCGCATTCATCAGAATCCTATCTATAGTTATAGAACCAATATAATGAAGTTCAGCACCTGTAACGGTTACTCTATGAATTTTGCTAAAAAGCACGTCGATAGTCATATTGAAAGTAAAAGTAATGGTTGAACTTGAAGCAATTATTTTTTATTAAGAAACGCAGTAATTGTCAATCAAACGAACGTCCCCCGCGAGTGCTGAAATAAAACACTGGACGCTTTCGTTGTAATGGTCTAATGGTGAATCCGGATCATCTATCAAGTCCAGACTATTGGAGAATGCAAATAATATTTTCTCTACCCTTAATTCTCCGCTGGAATTAATAATTGCTTTCATTTCTCGTCTGAGCGCATCCGGTGGCACAGGAAATGTGCGAATCTCCTTTTCAGCAAACTTCAACGCCCGGAAAATTGAAGCTGCTGCTTTTTTCTGCTTTGCATTAAGCCTTGAATTTCTCGAACTCATGGCCAGGCCAGTATCTTCTCTTATAATACGGCATGCTATTATTTCAGGATGATCTCCACGAATTGAAGCTAATTTTTTTATAACCTGAACTTGTTGGTAATCTTTTAATCCAAAATATGCCCGATCAGGTTTTAAAAGATCAAACAAACGATCAACCACAGTGGCAACTCCCTGAAAGTGCCCAGGCCTTAATGACCCCTCTAGCTTATTGTCGATGTTGTCAAGATTGTAGTCTTTTATTTTGGCTCCATTTGGATAAATAACTTTTTCAGAGGGGTTAAATAATAACGAGACATTAAGACTCTCTAAAATAGAGATATCACCTTTTAAATCTGAAGGGTAATTCTTAAAATCTTTAGAATTGTTAAATTGAGTTGGATTCACAAAGATGCTTACAATGACATATTCGCATTCTTTTTGCGCTTGCTTAATAAGCGAGGCATGTCCAGCATGAAGTGCGCCCATCGTGGGAATGAAGCCTATTTTTTCTCCTTTTAAAATGCCATTTTTAAAGGAAGAATAAGAATCTATAGTATCAATAATTTTCACTTATCTCATAATTTGTGGCTAAACTATAACTAAGCTCCCATTAAATCAGGGGAAAGATAAATTTCATACCTTTGCATTGATGGCAAAAAGACGAATTTTATATGTATCTCACGAGATAAAACCCTATTTCCCGGATAGTGATTTGGCAAAGGCGGGATTGGCTTTCCCAAAAAAAATGAATGACAAAGGTCATGAAATACGTGTTTTCATGCCACGATTTGGCTCGATAAACGAACGCCGTCATCAACTTCATGAAGTAATTCGTTTGAGCGGCATAAACGTGGTTATCAATGATTTAGATCAGCCTTTAATAATTAAAGTGGCGTCCATTCCAGGTGCTAGAATCCAAGTTTATTTTATAGATAATGAGGATTACTTTAAGCGAAAAGGCACCTGGGTTGATAAGGAAAATAAATTTTATAAAGACAATGGCGAACGGACCCTATTTTTCTGTAAGAGTATAATTGAAACCATAAAAAAATTAGGCTGGAAGCCAGATGTTATTCATTTTATGGGATGGATGAGTACAGCCATGCCAGCATATTTACGTCAATTTAATTCTGAGGATCCATATTTTAATGATGCAAAATTGGTCTACAGCTTATTTGGCGATGGATTCGATGGGGAGTTAGATTCAGGCATCACAAAGGGTATGAAATTTGACGGTGTTGAGGATATGGAAGAATTTAACAAACCGACATCTGATAATCTTTTCGCAGGAGCAGTCAAGCATGTTGATGTAGTTTTAAAGATGAATGACGAAGTCCCTCAGGTTCAAATTGATGCTGCAGAATCTGCTGGTGTAAAAGTTGTTGATGGAAAAGTATTTATTGACTCCCCTGCTGATCTCGATTCATTCTATGAATCATTATTCGAGTAACATTTAGTTTTATGCGTATTTTTTATCTGTTGGCTTGGGTTATTGTGCCATTTATTTCGTGTGAACGAAACTCTGGCGCTGTAGCCATTGATTTTGTTGATGGTGACGGCTTCGATCTAAACTATTTTGATACGATTGAGGTTATCAGCACGACAGAACAGTTTGATTCTCTCGTAACGTTAAATCCAACATTTTTAATGGTTGGCAATTATGATGACCCGGTATTTGGAATATCATCTTCAAATTTTATTACTGAGTTTGTTCTAGGTTCAGTTAGTCCAGACTTTGGAGATAGTAATGTAGTTGTAGATTCTGCATTTATATCATTGCCTTTTGCAGGCTGGTATGGTGATACTGCGGCAGATTTTGGAATCACAATATCTCATCTTGAAGATGGTATAGATATAGATGATTTGTATTACGCCACGAGTCAATTTTCGAGTTCCACCGTGCTTTGTGATACAGTATTAAAACCTAATCCCAGCCGATTGTCAACGCGAACAGGCATGGTGAGCCCTAATCAGGTGATGTTTTTAAAAATAAATAAGGCTTTTTTACAATCCAATATAATTGATGCTTCTAAAGATGACACTTTGAATTTTTCTTCTAATGAATCTTTTACAGATTATTTCAAAGGCATTCAAATAACCGGGCATTCAAATAATAAAGCTATTTATCAATTTTCTCCTGCGGAAAGTGATTTCCGAATAAGAATATATTTTACAAATGATAGTTTAAGGTCGGACACAATAGGGCCGGGGTATAATTATTTTGATCTACTTTCTTGGAGGGGAATCAATAATGTCTATGGAGTAAACAGTGTTAATATGTTTGAGTTCGATAAAACAAATTCACTTTTCAACTTTGATAATCAGGATACGTTAAATGGTGAGATCACTTCATATGTTCAGGCGATGGGGGGTGCTGTTACATCTGTAAATTTAAAGAATATTAACTATTTAAAGGATTCAAATTATTTTGTTAATCATGCAGAATTAAAAATCCCAATTAGAGAAGGTTCATCTCTTGAATATTTTCCTCCAACAAAACTTAATGCTTTTATGGTTTCAGGAAATGATAGAATTCTAATGCAGGAATATCTAGATTTTTCAACAGGAGGGAACTTAAATATTCAATCTATTTTACGCGACCAGTCTTACACTCTTGAGATAACAAAGTTTGTTCAACAAATTTTAAATGGAAGTGATTCGACTGAAGGAAGAATTTTATTGGTGCCGGATGGAATGTCATCAACCGCAAGCCGTGCTGTTTTAAATGGAAATCTTGACCCTGTAGAGCCAATGAGTTTGAAACTCTATTTGTCAAAACAGGAATAACGAAATTTAAAATACTATGTGTGGAATCGTCGGTTATTTGGGAAAAAAAGAGGCTTATTCTATTTTAATTAATGGTCTGAGAAGATTAGAATATAGAGGCTATGACTCATCTGGAATCGCCCTCTACAATAGTGATTTAAAAGTCTATAAATGTAAAGGGAAAGTACAGGACCTCGAAAACCTGATTGGCGAAAAAAATAAATTAGCTAACATCGGTATTGGTCACACCAGATGGGCTACGCATGGCGAACCTAATGACGTTAATGCTCACCCTCATGTTTCCAATAATGGTGATTTAGTAATAGTTCATAATGGAATTATAGAAAATTGTGACTCATTAAAGCAGTTATTGTTACATAAGAATTATACTTTTAAAAGTGAGACGGATACCGAGATTCTTATAAATTTTATTGAATATGTTCAGAGAGAGGAAAAAGTTTCTTTAGATCAAGCAGTCAGACTTGCATTAAGAGAAGTAGTAGGAGCTTACGCTATTGCAGTCATCTCAAAAAAAGAACCAAATTTTATAGTTTCCGCAAGACTAGGCTCACCTTTAGTCGTAGGTCTTGGTAATGGTGAGTTTTTTATTGGATCAGACGCAACACCCTTTATTGACTTAACAAAAAAGGTCATCTATTTAGAAGATGGAGAAATGGCTATTCTCTCAACTAATGGAGTATCGATACGAACTATTGAATCAGATCAACCAGTAGATGCAGTGATCCATAAATTACAGATGGACCTAGATAGTATAGAAAAGGGCGGTTATGATCATTTTATGCTAAAAGAGATATTTGAGCAGCCCACTTCTATTTTGAATACTATTCGTGGGAGACTTTTTGTAAATAATGCTCAAGTCAGAATGGCAGGTCTAGATGCAATTTCGGATAAATTAGAAAAAGCAAATAGGATATTGATAATAGGTTGTGGAACATCATGGCATGCGGGTTTAGTTGGCGAATATATAATTGAAGATTTAGCCAGAATTCCAGTAGAAGTAGAATATGCTTCTGAGTTCAGATATCGTAATCCAATAATCAATCCGGATGATATTGTTATCGCAATATCCCAATCGGGAGAAACAGCAGATACGCTCGCTGCAATTAAAATGGCAAAAAAAGCAGGGGCATGTGTATTTGGGATCTGTAACGTTGTGGGCTCATCCATTGCCCGTGAATCTGATGCGGGAGCCTTTACGCATGCAGGTCCGGAAATCGGAGTTGCATCAACAAAAGCATTTACTGCTCAAGTGACTGTTTTGGCAATGATTGCTCTTTATTTGGGTAGAAGCAATGATAATCTGAGCAAGAGCAGGTTTAAGGAAATTGCGAAAGAGATAAAATTGATTCCGGCTAAAATTGAATCGATGCTTGAACTTGACGATAAGGTACAGTCTATCGCAAAATCGTTAAATAAATCAAATAACGCATTGTTTTTAGGAAGGGGCTTTAACTTCCCAGTAGCATTGGAAGGAGCATTAAAGCTTAAGGAAATTAGTTATATACATGCAGAAGGATACCCGGCAGCGGAGATGAAGCATGGGCCTATTGCTCTTATTGATGAGAACATGCCTATTATAATAGTGGCCCCCAAAGGTGGTATGTATGAAAAAATTGTTTCTAACATTCAAGAAGTCAAAGCAAGGAAAGGGAAAGTCATATCCGTGACAAGCTATGGAGAAAGCGAAGTGAAAGCGCTTTCAGATTCTGTTATCGAGATTCCAGAGACATTAGATTGTCTTACTCCTTTATTGACAACAATTCCTTTACAACTTTTAAGTTATCATGTAGCTGTTCAAAGAGAATGTAATGTTGATCAACCAAGGAACCTGGCTAAGTCAGTAACGGTAGAGTAGGAGTGTTTTATAGGTTGATCCTAAAATACCTTCTTTATTAAATCATTCCGTTACAGTGGAGTAGTAGTTAGCTAATCGTTTAAAAATCATGTCATAATGAATAAACAAAGCATATTTATCGGATTCTCTATTTTATTAATTTTAGGTTGTAACAAAAATCCGGAACCAATTATTGTGCTTGAAATAAACCCAATAATTGCACCTGATGTTCACGATCCAGCTCAATTAATTAATTTAAACGGCCAAATATTATCATTTGCAAGTGCCGTCGAGTGGTCAAAGTACGATACAAATAATAACGAGTGGATACTCTTAGGAGATGACATTTATGAGAGTAATTCACCAAGTTGGTATGATGGTAATTCATTGTGGGCACCATCAATTTTAAAATTGAATAATAATCAACTAAGGTTATATCACTCAGCTGTTATTAACGAAGATAATCATGAGTCTAGAATTGGTTTTGCAGATGTGTCTGGAAATATTGATAATTTAACTTTTATCCCTTCCAGTGATTTTGTCATTGAGTCAGAAAATTATAATCAACCATTTGCCATCGATCCATCAGTGTTTATTGATAAGGATGATAGGCATTGGATGGTATATGGTTCTCATGCGAAGGGTATTTACATCGTTGAGTTAAATCCTCAAAGTGGATTACTAAAGGATAGTTCTGACAATAAAACTTTTAGCGATAATGATCAACGATTTACTCATCTTGCTAATTATGGGGGAACAGCCTTTTTTGAAAATAATATTGAGGCTGCATATGTTTATAATCACCCTAATAACAATTATTATTATCTTTTTGCGAATTGGGAAGGGTGCTGCAATCAATTAAATAGCACTTATAAAATCCGAGTTGGAAGATCAGATTCTCCCACTGGTCCATATTTAGATAAAAATGGCCTTGATATGGCAGATGGATACGGGACAGCCTTTTTAGATTCAATTGGAGATGTCCTGGGGAATGATAGGTTTATCGGCCCAGGACATTCTGGTATATATCAACATAATGATGGAAATTTTTATTTTTCACATCACTTTTATGACATAGAGTATAATGGAGCAGGGTCTATGGCAGTATGGAAATTAAATTTTATTAATGGTTGGCCAGAAATCGATGTTACGCATAAAGTTTCTTTTTAATGAAGCCCTTATTTTAATTATGTAATAAAAAGTTCATTTTATTAATTGGCTTACTTATCACTATTAATTAGAACAGGAGTTTTACCATCTGTGATTATAAGTTTAGCATTAGGTGAAGAGGCAAGCTCTTTTAAAACCTCGAGACTTCGCCATTCTATATTATCGTCAGTTATTCCTTCTTTTATTATTTTTTGGGCATCTCTTATTCCTTTAGCTTCAATTCTTTTCCTCTCAGCTTCTTTCTCCTCACGTTGCAAAATAAATACCATTTGCTGTGCTTCTTGTTCAGCTCGTAATTTAGATTCAATTGCAGCATAAAGTCCAGTGGGAAGGGTTATACTTTTTAG
>CAJWXO010000003.1 GCA_913049755.1 uncultured Cryomorphaceae bacterium | reverse complement strand
GTTCTTCTTCTTCAAAACATAAAAACACAACTTAAATTATTTCTTTTAATTTCCGTTTTAATCCTTCTTTATGCTGTTGGGAAATTACTCCACTTAAGCTCCTTATTAGTAATTCTTATTTTCGGTATGATTCTCAATAATCCGAAGCTGTTCTTCCCTGGAAGACTTCAACGATTACTTAAGTCTGATATAGTGAATTCTCTTCTCAAGGATTTTAAGTTAATCACAAGGGAAACTGCATTTATCGTAAGGACATTTTTTTTCGTTGTGTTTGGTTACAGCATTGATTTAACTTCTCTTGGAAACCCGCTTGTTATTTTCTTTGCAGCTCTTTCCTTAATTGGGATTTATCAAATTCGTAAAATGTCAATCTCATGGACTGTTTCAAAGCCTCCCCTATTATTAAACTATTTGGCTCCTAGAGGATTAATTACAATTTTATTGTTTTATGCAATACCCCAAAACATGATCATCACTCAATTTGATAACGGGATTTTACTTTATATAATACTTGCAAGCAGCAGCATAATGGCCTGGGGAATGGTTCGTCACAAAGAAAAAGATGATCATCGTACCCTAGGAGAAGTTATTAGAGAAACTGGTAGCATTGACCCAGAAGCACTAGAAGGAGAATCTAGGATTAAATAGTTAATATTTTTCTACTTTAAATCTAGTGAGCATCTAGCCAATTGTTCCCAAACCCAGTATCAACAACAAGTGGGACATTGAGCTTAAAAGCATTTTCCATTTCTTCAGTTACTAACAACCTTAAATCGTCAAGTTCACTTTTCATCGCATCAAAGACTAATTCATCATGAACTTGAATAATCATCTTTGAAAGGAGACCCTCTTTTTTCATTCTATTATTAACGCCAATCATAGCCAATTTCATGATATCGGCTGCAGTGCCTTGAATAGGTGCATTCACGGCATTACGTTCTGCATGTCCCCTGATAACCCTATTCGGTGAGTTGATTTCGGTTAAGTATCTACGACGACCGATCAGTGTCTCTACAAAACCCTTTTCACGAGCAAAAACTACCTGTTCGTCAATGTACTTTTTTATTCCCGGATAAGATGAGAAATAACTTTCAATTACTTCTTTTGCCTCAGTACGAGAAAGGTTAGACTGTTGACTAAGTCCAAATGCAGAAACCCCATAAATTATTCCAAAATTAATGGTTTTAGCATTTCCTCTTTGCTCCCTTGAGACCATATTGATCGGAAGATTAAAGACTTTAGATGCCGTTTTAGCATGAATATCTTCACCACCTAAGAATGCTTCCTGCATCGCTTTATCTTCACTCATCGAGGCAATAACTCTTAATTCGATTTGAGAATAATCCGCACTGAATAAAACATGATTTGAATCTTTGGCAACAAATAGTTCTCTCACCCGCCGCCCTCTTGGTGTCCTAATCGGGATATTTTGCAGATTAGGGTTAGTACTGGATAATCTACCTGTTGAAGCTACAGCTTGATTAAATGTAGTATGAATCCTTCCAGAATTAGGATCAATTAGCTGCGGTAGAGCATCAACATATGTGCTTTTTAGCTTACCTAATTGTCTCCATTCTAAAAGTTTTTTAACAATTATATGCTCTTCAGATAATTTCTCAATCACCTCTTCCCCTGTAGCATACTGACCTGTTTTTGTTTTTTTGATTTTACCCTTTCCAATTTTTAGCTCATCAAAAAGAATTTCACCAAGTTGTTTTGGAGAAGCTAAGTTGAATTCACGGCCTGCAATTTGATGAACCTCTAACTCAAGGTTTGCCATTTCTATACCTAATTCTTTAGAGTAAGTGTTCAGACCTTCTTTGTCAACACTCACACCACAAGACTCCATTTCGGAAAGAACAGAAATTAAAGATGATTCCACATCACTGTAAAGTTTATCTAATTCTAACTCTTTAAGTTTGATTTGTAAAATATGAGATAACTGATAAACTAGATCTGCTTCTTCACACTTTAATTGACATAAATCCTTTACTGAGAATTTTGAAAAATCCATACTCTTCTTATCCGTTTGATACGAAGAGTATAGATAGTTTGATTCAATGGGGTGAGATAAATAATTGACAAATAATTTTTCTTTTGTATGCCTTTGATCTGGATCTATCAAGTAATGCATTATCATAGTATCTAAAAAGATTCCACGAAGTATAATCCCATAGTTGAAGAGGGATTGTGATTTATCTTTTATGTCATGTGCGACTTTCTTAATAGTCTCATTCTCAAAAATATTTCTAAATATTTCTAAATATTTAGAGGTCCCATCTTTGTAATCAGATAATGGAACATAATAAGCTCTATTTGAAGCATAGCTAAAAGCCAATCCAACTATTATATTTTTCATAGTTGGTGTCGATTTTATTTGAAGGCTGAAGCAAAAAGAATTTTGCTCAAGAAGCTTTCGATTCAATAAACCCGCAGCAGGAATAGAGTCTATTAAAATATAGTCATTATCAGATAAAATGTTTTTAGACCTAGATGGAACATCTTTAATTTCAGCATAAATACTAGAGCTAAACAAGTCCATTTGACCGCCGTTATTGGCTTTAACCTTAGAATTTGACTCTTTTACAATACTTATATTTTTGATTGGTGATGAGTCCTTCGTTTTATTTATTAGTCTTCTTGTTAAGCTCCTGAATTCTAATTCATCTAGTATGTCTCCTAATTCGATTTCATTGACTTCTTTGCGCATCAAATCTTCTTCATTAAGATCAATGGGGACATCCGTAATTATTCTAGCTAGTGTTTTTGACATTCTTCCTTGATCAGCAAATTCACGAACCTTTTCACCAAGCTTGCCTTTGATCTTATCAGCGTTATTCAGAATCCCCTCCATAGAATCATACTCAGCCAATAGTTTTGCTGCTGTTTTTTCACCCACGCTAGGGATACCTGGAATATTATCTGCAGAATCCCCCATTAAACCTAAAATATCTATCACTTGTTCTACCCTCGAAATCCCCCATTTTTCGCAAATCTCTTTTGGGCCTAAAACTGTTGCCGGATCGCCTCCTCTTCCGGGGCGGAGCATCTTTATATTATCTGTTACGAGCTGTCCAAAGTCTTTATCCGGAGTCATCATAAAAACATTATATCCGGATTTTTCAGCTTTTTTAGCTAAAGTCCCAATTACATCATCTGCCTCAAATCCCTTTACCCCAAGTGCAGAAATCCTCATGGCATCTAAAATTTTATATATGAATGGTACTGCAACCTTTATTCCTTCAGGTGTTTCATCACGATTCCCCTTATACTCAGCAAATAGTTCTTCACGAGCAACACTTCCTCCTATATCAAATACCACAGCTATGTGACTGGGGTCATACTTCTCTAAAACATCTAATAAAGCCAATAAAAAGCCATAGATAGCAGATGTTTCTAACCCTTTACTAGTAACCCTAGGGTTTTTAGCAAATGCAAAATATGCTCTAAAAATGAGAGCGTAAGCATCAAGCAAATAAAGTCGAGGTTGAGTCATACTAATTATCAGATTTCTTCAAAAATACGGCCCTAAACCGCTACTTTTGACGTTACGGTATGATAAACAAAAGTCTCATCATTATTCCAACATTTAACGAGCGCGACAATATTGGCGCTGTAGTTGAGGCTGTCCTTAATATAAATAATGAATTCCACCTATTAATTGTAGATGATAATTCACCTGATGGAACAGCGGATATTGTTCGTGGTCTTCAAAATCGACATTCAGGAAAGTTACACTTAGAGTCAAGAAAAGGCAAATTAGGCTTGGGAACTGCCTATATACATGGTTTTAAATGGGCGCTTGAAAAAGACTATGATTTCATATTTGAAATGGATGCCGATTTCTCTCATGATCCAAATGACTTGCCCAAATTACTAGATGCATGCGTTACTTATAAAGCGGACTTAGCAATTGGGTCAAGATATTCTAGTGGTGTAAATGTCGTTAATTGGCCAATGTCTAGAGTGTTACTTAGTTACTGCGCATCGCAGTATGTCCGGTTCATTACAGGAATTCCCATTCACGATACAACAGCAGGTTTTAAATGCTATAAAAGATCGGTTTTAGAGGCAATTGATTTTGAAAAAATAAAATTTACGGGATATGCATTCCAAATAGAAATGAAGTTTCGCGCTTGGAAAAAGGGATTCAATCTCACTGAAGTTCCGGTTATTTTCACAGACAGAAAATTAGGCCAAAGTAAAATGTCAAGCGGAATTATTCGAGAGGCGGTTTTTGGAGTTATTTTATTAAAAATTATGAGTTTATTTCGGAAATGAATAAATCATCAGAGTACTTAATAAAAAATGCCTCATTAGTGAATGATGGTGAAATTCAAGAATGTGATTTACTGATTAAAAATGGTTATATCGAAAGAATTGATAATTCTATTAATCAAGATAAAATTCAGGCAAAGATCATTGAGGCAAAAGGTTCTTTTGTCTTGCCTGGGGTAATTGATAGCCAAGTGCATTTTCGTGAACCTGGGTTAATTCATAAAGGAGAGATAAAAACAGAATCCATGGCAGCTATCGCAGGAGGAGTGACAAGTTATATAGAGCAACCTAATACCATTCCCTCTGCAACCACAATTCTTGAACTAGAAAAAAAATACTCGCGTGCTTCTCAAGTTTCTTGGGCAAATTATAGTTTTAACTTAGGTGCTACAAATGACAATATAGACGAGTTAAAGCGAGCGTCCAAAGAAAATATTGCAGGTATTAAAATCTTCATGGGCTCATCAACCGGAAATATGTTGGTAGATAACCAGAAGTCTATTGAACGAATATTTTCAGAAGTAGATCATCAATTAATTGCTCATTGTGAAGATGAGCAAACTATTAAAAAGAATTTAGAAGAGTTAATTAGAAGAAAAGGAGAAAATGGCCTAATGCCATCAGATCACCCTATTATTCGAAGTTCTGAAGGATGCTACTTAAGCTCATCTAAAGCCATAAATCTGGCAAAAAACACTGGTGCTAGATTCCATGTTTATCATATTAGCAGTGCAATTGAATTAGATTTATTTGACGGCTCTATTCCTTTAAACGAAAAAAAGATAACTTCAGAAGCTTGCGTCCATCATTTATGGTTTTGTGATGAAGACTACAAATCTCTTGGGAATAAAATAAAATGGAATCCCGCTGTCAAGACTGATTTTGATAGAACTACCTTGAGAGAAGGCTTATTAGATGGCCGAATTGATGTAGTTTCTTCAGACCACGCACCACATACTTTAGAAGAAAAAATGAGACCATATGCAAAAGCACCTGCGGGTGGGCCATTAATTCAATACTCTCTTTTAGCAATGATTGAGATGACTAAACAAAACGATATAGATATCACTAAAGTTGTCCAGTTAATGTGTCATAATCAAGCAGATCTTTTTAGAATTAACAAAAGGGGATATCTGCGTGAAGGCTACCATGCAGATGTTGTTATCCTAGATCCTAGAAATTCTACGGTCGTAGAAGAAAAAAATATATTAAGTAAATGTTCTTGGTCTCCATTTGAAAATCAGACGTTTAGCTCAAACATAACTCACACTTTTGTAAATGGGGTTTTGAATTATAAGCATGGTGAAATTTTAGGGAGTACAAATGGGCATCGATTACAATTTGAGAGAAAATGAAAGTTGTTAAATATTTTTTGTTGGTGCTTGTTGTTTGCTATGCCTGT
This sequence comes from uncultured Cryomorphaceae bacterium, assembly GCA_913049755.1. Next base: position 21,367 of record CAJWXO010000003.1, on the reverse strand, counting down.
AATAACTCTATGGATATCGAAGGTCCTGTATCTCCTCCGCAGAAATTGATCCCAGAAAAAAAATTTGTTAATCTCCTTTACCAAATGCAAGTATTAGAGGGAGCGAGGACAGGGACAACGGTCCTTGGGGATTCCATATTATTACGGAACTATTATAGACATCTTTATCAGAAGATGGGAGTCACGACAGAACAAGTCAGAAATAGTTTTTCCTTTTATCACTCTAACCCGAAGCAAATGTCGCAATTCTACCAATGGATAATTGATAGTTTACGCCAAGACGTATACGAATTAAATGGGCCAAGAGAATAATGATCTCTAATCCTTTTCCATTCATTGACGACAGTTTTGAAAAGTTAGCTTTAACTATTTTTAGATATCAAGCTCAAAATAATCAAGTTTTTAATTCATGGCTAAGCTCTCTGGACTGGGATACAAATAAAATAGAGACTACAAATAATATATCTGAAATCCCATTTCTTCCTGTCAGTACATTTAAAACTCATAAGGTTGTAACTGGCAATTTCATTCCTGAAGTTGTTTATAGTTCGAGTGGAGCCATAGATTCTAAGCACTTAGTTTCAAGTAAAAGCCTGTATTTAAAAAATGCTCGATTAAGTTTTGAAAAATTTTATGGTCCAGCAAAAGATTATGCCTGGTTATGTCTTTTACCCGGATATCTTGAAAGAGATGGATCATCATTAATTGATATGGCAGAATACTTTATATCAATATCAGAACATGATGAAAGCGGATTTTTTATTAAAGGACTCGATGAATTAAAGTATAGACTTGACATACTAGAATTAAATGGCATTCCGACAATATTACTCGGGGTCACTTTTGCACTTCTAGACCTAACCGAAGCTCTTTCTCCAATGAAACTGGGTCATACAATAATCATGGAAACGGGTGGCATGAAGGGCCGAAGAAAAGAACCAATTCGGAATGAAATTCATGAGAAATTGACTTCGTTCTTTGGTGTGAATAAAATTCATTCCGAATACGGAATGACTGAATTACTTTCCCAAGCTTATAGTTTTGGAGATGGGCTATTTCGTCCACCACCCCAAATGAATGTTCTCCCAAGGTGTCTTGAAACCCCTTTGATGAATTCAAAACTCAATGAAGTATCAGGATTGAATATAATAGACCTAGCAAATTCGGACTCATGCGCTTTTATTGCTACAGATGATATCGGCAAGGTATTTGAAAATGGATGCTTTGAAGTTATTGGAAGAATTGATGGATCTGATGAAAGGGGTTGCTCTCTTCTTTCAATCTGATTAAAACCCATATTAATTCCATATTATTCAATTGATACAATTATATTTATTCTCATATGAGTTTACCTTTTAAAATATCACTACCAGCTAACTTTTCCTATCTATTATTGAGCGCATTTCTATGCTCAAGCTCCTTAAATGGGCAATGGATTCACGATTGGGCAGCCATTAGTCTCAATGGTAAACAAGCATTTCAATTAATTGATAGCACATCTGTGTATGCGGAAAATACCAATAATGGTTATAATATTTTTAAAAAAGTTTTAGTTAATAAATCTTCTGTCCAAAGTAATACTCTTCAAAAAGGTTCAGTCTTGCGTAATTCAAAGGGTATTCAAATAGGCACAACACTTGAAGATCTAATTTTTAAAGGCTCTTTTATTCCCACAACCCGACGTCTAGCAAAAAAATATATATCTATTATGATAAGTGGGGAGGTTAATTCCACATCCTTCATAAGAAATTCATGGCCAGATAAAGCTTTAGTTAAGCTCATAAAGCAAAAGAGAGTCGGAGCATTTTGGCCTAGTTTTCAAGAATATTTAAAGAAATTTAACTTTATACATTACAAAAAAAACAGTGTACCGGAAGAAATTTCAGACGCAGGGCTAAATGTCTATGTTTTGCCTTATCGGGATAATTTAAACAAAGAAAATCAAGGGTTTCGAATGATAATTTTCACAAGAGGAAGCTCTGCCATACAATGTGTAATAATCTCAAGCATTGACTCAAAAAAAGAAAAGTTAGATTTTCCAAAAATTAAACTTTTTGAGGAAAAACCTTTCGGATTACTTTATCATTTTGGAAAACCCAATAAGAATCAATCAGAAGGTTATGAAGTCATGGCCTATGATCTTCTCCCGTACGAAGATTAAAGCAAAATATTAATCATATCATGACTTTATCTAATGAGATTTTTATTTTCTTAAAAAAAATTAAATTAAACAATAACAGAGATTGGTTTCAAGCAAATAAACTGAACTTTAAATCACAAGAAGTGTGTGTTAAGGAATTTGGCGAAGAGTTGAAAAGCAGACTTGACTTATGTGATAAAATAGATAGCTTTAAGCTCTTTAGAATCCATAGAGATATCAGGTTCTCAAAAGACAAAACTCCTTATAAAATCTATTTTGGACTGACGTGGAAACGAATAAAACCAAAATATAGAGGCGGTTATTATTTTCACATTAGTCCTGGCAATAATTTTTTGGCATGTGGATTTTGGGATCCCAACTCAAATGACCTCAATAGAATTAGAGAAGAACTAATTCTAAACTCAAATGATTTTAAATATATTGTCAACTCAAGCCCATTAAATACTATTTGGGGAGAGCTGAAAGGCAATGAGCTTAAAACAGCCCCGAGAGGAGTAGATAAATCTCATACAGATATTAGTTTAATTCGAAAAAAACAATATATATTTTCAATTGACTACTCTGATGAAGAAGTTTGTCAAAAAGACTTTATTAATAAAGTGGAAATCGCGCTGAAAGCGATCCGCCCTTTCGTGGATTATATGTCCGAGGTTTTAACTACTAATAAAAATGGGGAACCCTTATTCTAAGATCACTAAAGCGTAATTCTTTTTACCTTTTTGAACGACTATATATTTCTCTTTTAAAAAATCTGTCCGGGTTATTAAGTCATCTAAAGAAACTTTTGATTTATTTATTGATACCGCTCCTGCTTGAATCAATTTTTTTGCCTCTCCTCTTGATTTAAATAGACTAGTATTGGCAGTTACCAGGTTCATAATTGATATTCCAGGATTAAGTGACTCCAAAGAAACATTAATAATAGGTACTCCCGAAAACACATCTAGTAAATCATTTTCACTTAAATCCTTAAGCATCTCAGTTGTCCCTTTTCCAAATAATATTTCACTAGTTTTTATCGCATTATTAGCAGCTTCAAATGAATGAACCCTCTTCGTCACATCTAGAGCAAGCTCTTTTTGAAGGATCCTTAAGTGAGGCTCTTTAAAATGTTTCTCTTCTATCTCTTCTATCTTAGTTTTACTTTTAGTTGTAAATATCCTTATGTAATCACCGGAATCCTCATCTGAAGAATTCAACCAAAACTGATAAAACTTATATGGACTGGTACGCTTGGGATCTAGCCAAATATTTCCACCTTCTGTTTTTCCAAATTTCGTTCCATCAGCTTTTTTTATCAGCGGTGTTGTTATTGCATATGAGTTTTTCCCTCCCATTCTTCTGTTAAGCTCAATCCCAGTTGTAATATTTCCCCATTGATCGCTACCTCCCATTTGTAAACAGATTTCTTTATTTTTTGATAAAAAATGGAAATCGAAAGCTTGTATTAATTGGTAACTGAACTCTGTGAAACTTATACCTGAATCTTGGCGGCTTTTAACTGAATCCTTAGCCAACATATAATTAACGGTAATATGCTTACCCACGTCTCTGATGAAATCCAAAAAATTAAAGTTTCGGAACCAATCATTATTATCTAAAATAATCGCTGAATTATTTAATAATTTGTCAATTTGAAGCCTCTGGGAGGAAAGGTTATCATTCAAAACTTCCTTACTCAATAGTTTTCTTTCTTCAGCTTTAAACGAGGGATCACCAATCATTCCTGTTGCTCCACCTAATAATGCTACAGGCTCATGTCCTGCTCTTTGAAAGTGAACTAACATCATTATCTGAACAAGATTTCCAACACCTAAGGAATCTGCCGTGGGATCAAAGCCGATATAACCTTTTCTTGGATCTGAAGCTAAAAACTCCTCAACTCCAGGAGTTATGTTATGCAACATCTTCCGCCAACGCAACTCTTCGATAAATGAAGTATTCATAAGTGTAAAGTTACAAGAGCTAGACGACAGAACACAGATTTAAAAAGTACATTTGTTCACATGTTAATAGTTACTGGCGCATCTGGCTTATTAGGATCTCAAATATTACTGAATGCCGCAAGAAATGGGAACCTGCCTCTTCGAGGAATTTATCGAAATACAAAATCTTTAGAAACTGTTAAAGCTAGTTATTTAGCCCAAGGTGCGATGAATGAATTTAATTCGATACAATGGGTTCAAGCTGATTTGACGGATGCATTCGAAACGGAGGAAGTGATCAAAGGAGCAAAGTATATTGTTCACTGTGCCGCATTTGTCTCTTTTAACTCCTCTGATGCAGATTCCATGGCAAAAACTAATCCTGAAATGTCTGAGAATGTTTGGTCCGAAGCTCTAAGAAATAATATTGTCCATGGAGTTCATGTAAGTAGCATTTCAACATTTTCTTACAATCCAAATGATAATTATACTGATGAAAGCTGTGAAACCAAGCCAACAAACTTAAGCCCGTATGGGAAAAGCAAATGGGCTGCAGAATTGATTGCTTGGAAATATGAGGCAGAAGGGCTTTCTGTCTCCACAGTTTCTCCAAGCGTTATAATTGGATGTCCCGCCTGGGAAAAAGGCACTAGCCTAATCCCAAAAAAAATAAAAAAAGGATTGTCATTTTATCCTTCTGGAGAAACCGGATGGGTGGATGCGCAAGATGTAGCGGATTTCATCTTGCACATTATCCCTAAAGGGATATCTGGAGAAAAATATATATTGAATGGTCATAATGGATCCTTTAAAGATGTTTTTAAAGACATCGCTTTGGAGATCAACTCTAAACCCGCAAAATGGGAAATTCCATATTTTTTATTAAAAACAATCTCCCTTATTGAAGCCGTATATTCTAGATTCACGTTTTATGAGCAAAGACTATCAGCTGATACAATTCGTGCGAGTAACGTCAAAAGAAAATATGATGCAAGAAAATCCATATCTACTGGGTTTACTTATCGGTCCTGGAGAAAAACTGTTAAAACTTTAGCACAACAATTCAAGTCATTGTCAATATAAATGAAGCGATTTCTTTAAATATTGTCAACCATTCGTTTAACAATAGATTCAGTATCAAATTCATGCTTCCACCCCCAGTCTAGTTTAGCTTCACTATCATCTATACTTTCAGGCCAAGAATCAGCAATTTTTTGTCTTGAGTCTGGTTTAAATATGATATTAAATTCCGGATATAGTTTTTTTATTTCATTAAATAATTCTAACGGGGTGAAATCCACACCTGATAAATTATAGCTTGTTCGAACATTAATAGAATCGTTTTTTGCCTCCATTATTTCAATTGTAGCGCGTACTGCGTCTTCCATATACATCATTGGTAAACGTGTATTTGGACCTAAAAACGAACAGAAATCAATTCCTTTACGAGCGGAATGAAATATTTCAATAGCATAATCGGTTGTTCCTCCACCAGGCATTGTTTTCCAGGAAATCAAACCTGGATAACGAATGCTACGAACATCTACTCCATAATTTTCAAAATAATACTTGCACCAAAGCTCTCCTGCTAATTTTGAAATACCATACACCGTATTAGGGTCCATTACCGAGGACTGAGGAGTTTTCACCCTTGGTGTACTTGGACCAAATACAGCTATTGAGCTAGGCCAAAAAACACGTTGAATTTTACCTTCTTTTGCCAAGTCCAGTACATTCAATAAAGTTTTCATATTTAATTCCCATGCCTTTTTTGGTGATTTTTCGCCTGTTACGCTTAGCATTGCAGCAAGATGATAAATTTCAGTAATCTGCTCATTCATTACCAGATTGCGCAGAGCAGATTCATTTGTTGCATCTAATTCATAAAATGGCGAGGATAAATTATCTGCTTTAAGGTCAGTGGCAATGACATTACTAATGCCACGTTTTGAACGCAGTTCAGTTACTAACTCCGTCCCAATTTGACCAGCGGCTCCAATTATAAGAGATTTTTCCATCTTTCAAATGTACCTATGAAATAGTATCTATCGATATCCATAATGTCCCATATTTGATTCTGGATTAAAGTCTAATGTTCAAGTATCACCAATTCCTTTCCTGAATTGAATTTATACCTTTGTAATCATGCCAATGAAAACATCAAAAGTGATCCTTCACAATAAATTGGATCGTGGTACTTTAATTCGACAACTTGATGAGGAGTCTTTCTCGCGAAAGACTTTATCATTCTACAGATATATAAAAATTAAAAACCCTCTGGAGTTTCGTGATACTTTATATGAAAAATGGATGGCATTAAATTGCTTTGGACGCATTTATATCGCTCATGAAGGAATAAATGCTCAAATGAGTATTCCTAAGCATAATTGGCAGGAGTTTATAAATCAGATCGAGGGTTGGGAGGGATTTGAAAACATTCCATTCAAAATTGCCATTGAAGATGATGGAAAATCATTTTTCAAACTGAGCATTAAAGTGCGCAAGCAAATAGTAGCAGATGGTTTAACTATGAACGATTATGATGTCACCAATGTCGGGAAACATTTGGATGCTAAATCATGGAATAATCTTATGGAAAGCGATAATAGTATTGTTGTTGATATGCGTAATTATTATGAAAGTGAAATAGGCCACTTCTCAGGCTCAATTCTCCCTAAATCCGAAACATTTAGAGAGGAATTACCTGAAGTATTGAACATATTAAAAGGACAAGAAAGCAATCCTGTACTTCTTTATTGTACAGGTGGGATAAGGTGTGAAAAAACATCTGCTTTTTTAAAGCATCACGGTTTTCAAGATGTCAATCAACTTCATGGTGGAATTATTGATTATGCCAGGCAAGTAAATACAGAAGGGCTTGAAAATAAATTTAAGGGGAAAAATTTTGTCTTTGATGAGCGACTTGGTGAAGCTATTTCCAAAGATGTGATCTCAAACTGTCACCAATGTGGTGAGCCAACTGACACCCATGTGAATTGTACGAATAAGTCTTGTAACTTACTATTTATTCAATGTAAGAAATGTCAAGAGAAAACAGAAATTACCTGCTCTGACGAGTGCCAAAAAATTATTAATTTACCTGAGGAAGAGCAGGCATTAATTCGTCGCAAGAGAGGTGCAGAAAAACGAGATAAGAGATTCTATCGATCACATTCATTAAAAAAATAGTCTATATGTTATATCATAAAATTGGTTCCATCCCCTCGAAAAGACATACTATTCATGAAAAACCAACTGGAGAACTTTATTACGAGCAACTATTTGGGACAGAAGGATTTCATGGTGTAAGCTCTCTTCTCTATCACTGCCATCGACCAACAATGGTTTCAAGAATAGGAGAGACCATTGATATAAAGCCAAAGGCTGCGGTAACTAATAATATTGTCAGTAGGATGCTTAAAGGGTTTAACATTAAACCTAAAAACGACTTTATCGATGCAAGAACATCTGTGCTTTTTAATGATGATGTGCAAATAGATCTCGCCTCACCTAAAAAAGGAAAAGCCAATTATTTTTATAAAAACTCCGATTGTGATGAGGTTATTTTCATTCATAAAGGAACCGGATACCTGAAAACAATGTTTGGGGAACTAAAATTTGAATATGCAGATTATATTATTATTCCTCGTGGCACGATATATCAAATTGAATTTGATGATGATGACAACAAATTATTTATAATTGAAAGCAAGTCGCCTATAGTCACTCCAAAAAGATATAGAAATGAGTTCGGTCAACTTTTGGAGAATTCCCCTTTCTGTGAACGCGATTTGAAATTGCCGAAAAACTTAGAAACATATGATGAAAGGGGTGAATTTCTTATCAAAATAAAAAAAGAAGGCCTTCTGCATGATATAAGCTATTCAAGCCACCCTTTTGATGTTGTTGGATGGGATGGCTATTGCTATCCATATATATTCTCTGCTTTAAATTTTGAACCAATAACGGGTCGAATTCATCAGCCCCCGCCGGTTCATCAAACGTTTGAAGCTAATAATTTTGTAATCTGCACTTTTGCACCAAGAATCTATGACTACCATCCAAAATCTATTCCTGCGCCATATAATCACAGTAATATAGATTCAGATGAGGTTTTATACTATGTTGATGGAGATTTTATGAGCAGGAATCATGTGGAGAATGGCTATATAAGTCTGCATCCCGGAGGCATTCCTCATGGCCCTCACCCTGGGGCTTATGAAAGATCTATTGGCCAAAAAGAAACCTCTGAACTAGCCGTTATGGTTGATACCTTTAGACCCTTAAAAGTCACCCAGGCAGCATTAGATATTGAACTAAAAGAATATTGGAAATCTTGGCTTGATTAAAAGCATAAATATTTAGCATAACATATAATCAACGCAGAAAACATATGAATTACGATAACACTTCTTTAAAGCTACCAATTGAAAATATTGAAGCTGAGGATTATCTCCCTTTAAATGGGACCGATTATATTGAATTTTATGTAGGGAATGCCAAACAGTCTGCACACTATTTTAAAACAGCATTCGGGTTTCAAGATTATGCATATGCAGGCCTAGAAACAGGATTAAAAGACAGGACTTCATATGTTTTAAAGCAAGATAAAATTATTTTGGTTTTGACCTCGTCACTAATCACTAAAAATGAAATAAATGACCATCTTGTTAAACATGGTGATGGTGTGAAAAACATGGCGATCTGGGTTGATGATGCAACAGAGAGTTGGAAAGAGACTACAAGACGTGGAGCTAAATCTGCTTTTGCCCCTTATAAATTAAAAGATAAAGAAGGTCATGTTACTCTCTCAGGTATAAAAACATACGGAGATACAGTACATATTTTTGTTGAAAGATCTAATTATACTGGTTTATTTTTACCTGGATTCATCAAAAATTCATCAGATTATAACCCTAAGAATACAGGACTAAAATTCATAGATCATATGGTTGGGAATGTTGGATGGAATGAGATGAATACTTGGGTGAGCTATTACAAAAATGTTATGGGCTTTGCGCAACTCGTGTCCTTTGACGACAAAGATATTTCAACAGAATATACTGCGTTAATGTCAAAGGTAATGACCAATGGAAATGGCAGAATAAAATTCCCGATTAACGAACCAGCAGAGGGTCGAAAAAAATCACAGATTGAGGAATATATAGACTTCTATAATGGCCCTGGAGTTCAACACTTAGCATTAGCAACTAACGACATAATTCATACGGTAAGCGAATTACGTAACCGAGGTGTTGATTTCCTTCAAGTGCCTAAATCATATTATAATGATGTCATGGATAGAGTCGGAGAAATTGATGAAGATATCAATCCTTTACGGGATCTAGGAATTTTAATTGATAGGGACGAGGAAGGGTATTTATTGCAAATATTCACAAAGCCATTAATGGATAGACCGACTGTATTTTTTGAAATAATCCAAAGAAAAGGAGCCAAATCCTTTGGAAAAGGAAATTTCAAAGCATTGTTTGAAGCAATTGAACGAGAACAAGAAAGTCGAGGAACGCTATAAAAATAGATTTATAGATTCAAAAACATAATCAGATTTAACTGATCACGACTGGAAGAACCAAAAAATTGATTCATATAACCCAACTCAAGGTTAATCCCTTCTGATAATTTATATCCGACGCCTCCATAAAGTCGATTTCTATCAAAAAATTCCTCTTCTAAGCTGAGAAAAACCTCATTATAACCTGATAAATAAAATTTATTTTCTCTGCCTATTTTCAATGGAAGTCTTGCATTTAAAAAATAGCGAAAGCGCATTTTAAATTCTGACTCTATAAATCTTTGCTCTAGGCGAAATCTATGACCTAATTTGAGATAGTTAATTCTTTGTTTTGAAATAAATTGTTGAAATATTCGGTGCTCATTTACCGTCGTCGTCTGATCTAAATCATTATAATTCTCAGATAAAATGTAACCATAACCCAAGAGTAAATTTTGATTTTTATTACTAAAAGTATAGCCCAATCCGGTCCTTAGCAAAAGCTGTTCTAAGTCTCCGAAAGTATTATAATTTCGATGCTGAATTTCATGATGCCAATTCCAATTTTGATTTATTTTTTTACTCCCAATATATATCAACCAATTACCCAGATCGCTTTGTTGAGCCTTAAGTAAATTCGGAATTGCCAAAACACAGATCAATAATCCTAAAGAGGATTTTTTTGCAAAATATTTCATCAAATTATTTACTTTATTCGAAAAAATCTACTTCGCCCTCTTGAATGTCATACATTCCGCCAACTATTTTTAATTCTTTTGAATCATGCATTTCCCTTAAAACATCACTCTCTCGGAGAATTGTATCAATAGTTAAAAGCACATTTTCTTTAGCAACATTGTTAACAAAGTCAATGTTAGAAGAATTTCTCGAACTATTCTCTTCTGGAGTTTTAACAGCTCGCACAGCTGGCTTTATTTTCTCCAACATTCCTGTGAGTTTACCTAGTTTCGCGTCATCACATGCGCCCTTTATAGCACCACATGCTGTATGCCCTAAAACAAGAATTAATTTCGTTCCCGCAAGTTTGCATGCAAACTCCATGCTTCCCAAAATATCATCATTCACGAAATTTCCCGCTATTCGAGCACTGAAGATATCACCGATACCTTGATCAAATATCAATTCTGGAGAAACCCTAGAGTCAATACAACTTAATATTGTGGCAAAGGGAAACTGCCCAGTGCTAGTGTCGGCAACCTGTTTAATTAAATTTCGATCAGCCTTTATATTTTTTTGAAACCTTAAATTCCCCTCTTTTAAAATTTCAATTGACATTTGAGGAGTCATTGTACTCTGAGATTCTTTAGTTTGAGCCTTCATGATAATAAATTTTTACTAAACGTCATTTTAAGAGATTATTTTCAAAAATAAGGCCAAATATATTTACTAATGTTAAATATTCCTTTCTGCATGTATTTTAGTCATAGCACGTCTGTAATTGTCTATGGAAACAAAATAATTGGGATCCTCTAGAACATTCACGTCACATATTTTTTCGGCCTTTTTTATCAGTTTTACACAATCAGGAGATAGGTGACGCAAATGGATTGACTTACCATTATTAAGGTACCTTTCCGCCAATTTATTTAAAGCTTCAATAGCAGATTGATCTACAACTTTAGATTCAGCGAAATCTACAACGACTTCGTTTGGATCATCTTTTACATCAAACTTAGAATTAAATAAATTTATCGATCCAAAAAAAAGTGGGCCAAAAATCTCATAATGCTTAATCCCATGCTTGTCAATATGTTTCCTTGCTCTAATTTTCAATGCATTTTGCCATGAAAAAGCTAAAGCTGAAATAACTACTCCTGTTATTACAGCAATAGCTAAATCAAAAAATACAGTCATCGTTGTTACTATGATAATTACAAAAACATCTGTTAATGGAACCTTGTTCCAAATCTTTAGAGAATTCCAAGCAAATGTTCCAATAACAACCATAAACATAACTCCAACCAATGCTGCGATTGGAATCATTTCAATATAGGCAGAAGCAAATAGGATAAAACATAGCAATGATAGAGCTGCAACAATCCCAGAAAGTCTTCCTCGACCTCCAGATTTGATATTGATTATAGATTGACCGATCATTGCGCATCCTCCCATACCACCAAAAAATCCATTTAATATATTAGCGCCTCCCTGAGCAATACATTCTCGATTTCCGCTACCGTGGGTCTCTGTTAATTCATCAATAAGATTCAATGTCATTAATGACTCGATTAAACCTATTGCTGCAAGAATTAAAGCATAAGGAACTATAAATTGCAATGTCTCCCAACTAAATGAGATAAGAGGAATATTAAAACTTGGCAGGCCCGCTTTAATTCCTTCACCACCGCCTTCATTAATAAATGACTTTACTGTAGAAGTGTCTATATCTCCAAGAATCACTATTGATGAAACCAGCACAATAGCCGTTAATGCTCCTGGTATATTCTTAGTTAATTTGGGTAAAAAAAACATGATTAACATTGTTAGACTCACCAGTCCAAGCATAATATAAAGAGAGGATCCGTAGAGCCATTCTCCCTGAGTTTTAAACATCCCCAGCTGGGATATAAATATTACAATTGCTAAGCCATTCACAAACCCCATCATTACTGAACTAGGTATCATTCGAACAAATTTTCCCATCTTTAAAAAGCCAGCAAGAGCCTGAAAAATCCCTGTCAAGATCAAAGTTGCAAATAGGTATTGCAGTCCCATTAATTCTCCACCAGATGTCAAGGCATTCCCCTCACTAATCAGGTGTACCATGACTACGGCCAATGCCCCAGTTGCTCCCGAAATCATACCCGGACGGCCTCCAAATACCGAAGTAATAATGCCCATTATAAAGGCCCCGTAAAGACCTACTACTGGGGGTATCCCTGCTACAAAAGCAAAAGCTACTGCCTCAGGTACTAAGGCTAAAGCAACTGTTATGCCCGATAAAATGTCATCCTTAATAGTCCCTTGTGACCGCTCGAAGAACTCAGTAATTGATTTCAATATTTCTTAACTAGTTAGCGCGCGAAAGTAGTTATAATAACTAACCTATTATGCTCTAAATAGAATTCTTTGATAACAATACTGAAAACAAAAAATTCTGATATATTAGAAACCTGTCAATAAATATGACCTATTCTAAACTTTAATCCAATCCAACAATTACAGGTTATTATGGATTAACCACATAATTCGGCAAGTTCCTCATAAAGTCTTATCAACTCAACGTTATTATATTCTTCTTGAGTCAAAGGCTCATTATTATATTCATATTGCATCAGCATTCGAGCAAGCATTTGCATGAATTGTAAATCCGTCTGGATTTCATTTTGAATAGCTCTTTTATCCGAACCTTTAAACTGAGCGTAATATCTCAATTCTTCTTCCATTGCATTAGAAAAATCTTGTACATAATTCATGGCTTTTTCCTTTGCGCCAGCCTTATAGTATCCTTCTATTAGGTTCAAGAAGAAATAATCATAACCTAATTTATTGACAGGCATTTTTTCCATAGCAAAATCCAAAACTTTTAATGCTTCTTCATTTCTTCCTAAACGAGAAAGCTCGGAAGCCAGTCTACCATAATTAATACGCAAATTAAAAGTAGATCTTCTAACAGTCTCATCCAGAAATACATTAGGCTTTTCCATGTTTCCGAAGTTGAATTTACTTTCATCATTCTCCGGATTATACATTACAGATAGCATTTTATCCGCATTTACAGACCCGAAATCAAACTGATTTCCAGACCCCTCAGTCACTACCGGAACAAATCTATAGGCAAGGCCTTCTAAACGAAAATATTTTTGCAACCAAAAGAAAGAACTCGCAGAACTACCGACAGTTGTAGAAAAATAAATTGGCCGAGACCAATTATTATTTGAAATCAAATCTATCAACATGAGATCCCTTTTTGAGATTACATTAGAATTCCAATTCCAATCAATAAAATCAACAATTTTTGATGAATCCGATACGACACCGTTAGAAATAACGGCACTTTTATCAACTGGTATGCGGAATTTCTTCATTGGGAAAAACTGCAATTTCTTTGGGCTCTGAGTATTTGGAAATGCTGTGAAGAAAACACCATCATCGTTACGCAAAGTATAATCAATAAAATCTTCAGCATACCATCTTCCCGATATTTTTAAATCTTGATAATAAAGAACATCTCGGGTTCCTTGGACATAGTCCTTTTTCTCCAATGAAAAAGGAACTGCATCCCCATCATAAAATTTTCTTTTCATCATGTCGATATACCAATCGGTATTCAATAAAGACAAGTTTACAATCCTGACGTCTGTTCGATATCCTTCTACTTCTTGAACATACCATAATGGGAAAGTATCATTATCACCATTGGTGAAAAGAATAGCATTCGGTTCACAGCTATTTAAATACATTTTTGCAATCTCTCTAGCCGTATAGCGATCACTTCTATCGTGATCATCCCAATTCTGAGCGGCCATGAGAGTAGGGATTATTAATGCCACAACAGTTATGATTGAGGCAGAGAGTGAACTTCGGTATTTACCAAGCCATTCATAAATTGCAATAACCCCTAGGCCAATCCAAATTGCAAAAACATAGAATGATCCGACAAATGCATAATCCCGTTCCCTGGGCTCAAAAGGTTTGTGATTTGTATAAACTACAATAGCTAAGCCTGTAAATAAGAATAATAATGAAACGACCCAAGCATTCTTTTTGTCACGCTTAGCCTGGAAGTAAAGCCCAGCTAAACCCAAAATAAGAGGAAGTCCAAAATACACATTACGAGAGGGATTACTGAGGAAATGAGCCGGCAAGTTGTCCTGAGGGCCAAGTCGCATTTCATCAATAAATGATATCCCTGTAATCCAATTACCCTTTGTTAATTCGTATCTATTTTGATCGTCATTTTGTCTTCCCGAAAAATTCCACATAAAATAACGAAACCACATTTGACCAACCTGATAATCCATAAAGAATCGAAAATGATCTTTGAACTTCATTTTATCTGTCTTTTTAACTCCCATCAGTTTTTGATAGTTTTCGACATGATTGGCCTGATCTGACCACATTCTTGGGAAGAGTCCTACATCATTTTTTGAATAGTTAGGTTTAGATGCTCTTCCATTATTCGTGATTTCATATTCACCAGATTCTTTACTAAAGGCATATGCCGGGGGTCCGTCTGTATATGGTTTTTTACTGTCCAATTGACTATTAAAGCTTTGCCCAAATAAAATAGGCCAATCGCCATACTGGTCTCTGTTATAGTAAGAAAGAAGAGCCATGGCGTCTTCTGGATTATTCTCATCGATGGGAGTATTTGCATTGGATCTAACAGCGAGAACAATAAAGCTCGAATAACCGATAAGAAGAAAAACCAGGGCATGAATGCCCTGTGAAATTAAGGGTTTGTTATTTCTTTTTGCCCATGTTATCCCAAAATAAATAGTACCACCTAGCAATAATACTGCAATAAAAGAACCTGAATTTTTAGGCATACTAAGTGAATTCACAGCAGTGATCTCTAGCCAACCAAAAAGTGACAAAACAAAAGGAATTATAATGGCAAAAACAAGCCCTAATATGCCTATTGAAGCCGCATTAGCAAGGACCCATTTCTTCCAATTCACCTCTGGAAACTTTTTGTAGAAATAAATCATTACCACTGATGGAATTGTTAAAAAAACCAGTATGTGGATCCCAACAGATAACCCAGTGAGATATGCGATTAATAGCAACCAGCGATTTGCATATTCATCTGTATCAACAACAGATTCCCATTTTAAAACTGCCCAAAAGGCTATGGCCGTAAAACAGCTTGACATGGCATAAACCTCTCCCTCTACAGCTGAAAACCAAAATGAATCACTGAATGTAAATGCTAAAGCACCTACTAGTCCAGATCCTAATAAAATGATTTCTTGACTTTTAGAAATATCAACTGCAGAAAATAGTTTTCTTCCAAGCATTGTAATCGTCCAAAAAAGAAAAGGAATTGTAAATGCACTAGAAAGTCCTGAAACCATATTTACATAAAAAGCCTGTCTTGAGACATCTCCAAAGGCCAATTGTGAAAGCACATTTGCAACTAATTGAAATACCGGAGCTCCAGGGGGGTGACCAACTTGAAGCTTTACTGAAGTTGCAATGTATTCACCACAATCCCAAAAACTTACCGTAGGCTCCAAGGTGCTTACATACGTAAATAAGGCGATTAGGAAAGTAACCCATCCCATAAGAGAATTGACCTGTTTGAAAGAGAGATTCATAGCGCTTGAAATTATTAAATAGATCCGCTAAGATACTATTATGACTGAGATCAATAAACTTTATATGAGTTAAAGAGCATTGCTCATGTCAACTCCAAGTTTTCGGCCTATCAGCTGGCTAAGCTTGACTCTTAAACTTGGATGCTGAATATCTGCAATTGCATCATTAGCAAAAGCTAACATTAATAATGCCTTTGCTTCTTTATTTCTTATGCCCCGAGCTCTTAAATAAAATAAAGCATCTTCATCGAGCTGTCCTATCGTGCAGCCATGGGAGCATTTAACATCATCTGCAAATATTTCAAGTTGAGGTTTAGTGTCAACAGTCGCCTTTTCGCTAAGAATTAAATTATTGTTCTGTTGATATGCCTGTGTTTTTTGAGCATCAATATGAACGTATATTTTCCCATTAAAAACTCCTCGAGAAGATTCATCATAAATTCCTTTATATGCCTCGTGACTAGAACAATTTGGAGCAATATGATCAACTCGCGTATGATGATCAACAAGCTGACGATCACTCCCTAAAGAAAGTCCAAACATTCTAGCTTCAGCTCCTCTTCCATTCAAAGAAAAATCTAAATTATTTCTTATAAATTTCCCCCCCGTTGAAATAGTATGAACTATTGCGGTGCTATCCTTTTGTTGATGGACCTTACTGTGCTGTGTTAAAGAAGCATTGGACGAATCATGTTGAAGTTTAACCCAATGTATTTTAGCATTTGGACCAACATGAACTTCATCAACAGCATTTGTCCATGTTTCATGATTTGTCAATGAATGATGCCGTTCAATTATCTCAGCACTTGAGCCCTCTGAAAGAATGATCAAACTCCTTGTTTGATTAAATACAGGAGTAGCCCCAGTACTAATATAAAGTACTTGAATTGGCTTTTCAACAATTGTGTTTTTAGGGACATTTACATATAAACCTTCCCAGGCTAAGCCTGTATTTAATTGAACTAATGGGCCGTCATCCTTTGTTAGCTTATTAAAATGACTTTCAACAACGTCTGGATATTTTTTCCACGCACTCCCCAAAGTGCATATATCATAATTAGTATGCGTTGTCTCAGAAAGCCATGATGAATAACGTCCATTAATAAATACCACCTGATAGCAATCTATATCATTCACAAGTAGTTTTTTGATATGATTAAAATCAATCTGCTCTTCTTGATCAACAGGAACAAATGGCGATGGAAAGGTATAATCCGGGGTAATTAATTTTTTTAATGAAGTATACTTCCATTCCTCATCTCTTACTGATGGAAAACCTTCACTCTCAAATTTTTCAATTGCAATTCTGCGCTGAGAAGTTATTAGTTCACTTGATGCTTGGGCAAATTGTGTTTCATTTAGCCAATAAAAAGCAGACAAACGATCCTTCATTTCTGCTCTTTTTTGATCCAATCATAACCACGTTTTTCAAGTTCAATAGCCAACTCTTTGCCTCCAGACTTTACAATTTTTCCATTAAAAAGAACATGAACAAAATCCGGGATGATATAGTCAAGGAGTCTTTGATAATGAGTAATAACTATGAATCCATTTCCCTCACTGCGCAGAGCGTTAACCCCATTAGCAACGACTCTTAGAGCATCAATATCTAATCCGGAATCAGTTTCATCAAGAATTGCCATTTTGGGCTCTAGCATCGCCATCTGAAAAATTTCATTTCTTTTCTTTTCACCGCCACTAAATCCTTCATTTAAAGACCGACTTAAAAATCCTTTATCCATCTCTAAAACTTGCATTTTCTCACGCATCATTTTTAACATAGGTGATGCGCCTAAAGGCTCTTCGCCTTTAGCTTTTCGAATTTCATTTAGCGCAGTTCTAATAAAATTGGATACGGTAATTCCCGGAATTTCAACTGGATATTGAAAACTTAAGAAAAGGCCAAGATGCGCACGTTTTTCTGGAGGGAAATCTAATACGCTCTCGCCATCAAAAAGAATATCACCAGTAATTATATCATATCCATCGTGTCCAGCGATAACATTGGATAACGTACTCTTCCCTGATCCATTGGGACCCATTATTGCATGGACCTCACCAAGGTTGATTTTTAAATTAATTCCATTAAGAATTACCTTATTATCAATGCTTGCATGAAGATTAACTATTTCTAACATAATATTTTTAATTATCCTACCGAGCCCTCAAGACTTATCGCTAGTAACTTTTGAGCTTCCACTGCAAATTCCATGGGTAACTTATTTAAGACATCTTTACAATATCCGTTTACTATAAGAGCAATTGCAGCTTCAGGATTCAAACCTCTTTGCTGGCAATAAAAAATTTGGTCTTCCCCTATTTTTGAAGTGGTCGCCTCATGTTCTGTTTTAGCTGTTGAATTTTTTACTTCGATATATGGGAATGTATGAGCCCCACATTTATCTCCCATCAGAAGAGAGTCACATTGAGAAAAATTTCTTGCGTTTTTTGCTCTTGGTCCCATTCTAACAAGCCCTCTATAGCTATTATGACTTTTCCCTGCACTTATTCCTTTGCTAATTATCGTGCTCTTGGTATTGCTCCCAAGATGTAGCATTTTTGTTCCGGTATCTGCTTGTTGAAAATTATTAGTCAAGGCTACCGAATAAAATTCGCCAATGCTATTATCCCCTTTCAAAATACAGCTAGGGTACTTCCAAGTTACTGCAGACCCTGTTTCAACTTGGGTCCATGAAATCTTAGCTTGAGTTTCACAAATTCCTCTTTTAGTGACAAAATTGAAAACCCCACCTTTACCATTGGAATCTCCTGGAAACCAGTTTTGAACAGTTGAATATTTGATTTCAGAATCATCCATAGCTATTAATTCTACTACTGCAGCATGCAACTGGTTTTCGTCACGTTGTGGAGCCGTGCACCCTTCCAAATAACTAACATAGCTTCCTTTGTCAGCTATCAACAGAGTTCGCTCGAACTGGCCTGTCCCAGCCTCATTTATGCGGAAGTAGGTGCTAAGTTCCATTGGACACCTAACACCCTTAGGGATGTAACAAAACGACCCATCTGTAAATACAGCACTATTCAACGCGGCATAATAATTATCTGATTTTGGGATTACGGTTCCCAAATATTTTTTTACCAATTCAGGGTGTTCTAGTATTGCCTCGCTCATAGAGCAAAATATAATTCCTTTTTCTTTTAATGTTTTCTTAAATGTTGTAGCAACGCTGACTGAGTCTACTACAATATCCATAGCAACTCCGGAAAGTCTTTTTTGCTCATCTAAGCTGATGCCTAATTTTTCGAATGTTTTGAGTAATTCGGGGTCTACTTCATCAAGACTATCATATTGTTTTTTCTTAACAGCCGAATAGTAAGATATATTTTGAAAATCAGGCTTGGAATAGCTCACATTAGCCCATTCTGGTTCATCCATTTCCTTCCAAACCTTATAGGCATCTAATCTCCAATCCGTCATCCATTGTGGTTCATTCTTTTTAAGAGAAATCTGCCTGATAACATCCTCGCTTAGGCCAGGCTCTATTGTGTCAGAATCTAAATCAGTAGAAAAACCGTACTTATAATCACTAGATGTTACCTCATCGATGATCTTATCATTATCACTCACAATGAAAAACTTTCTCCGCAGCCGCATGTTCGGGAGGCATTGGGGTTATTAAAAGCAAACCCTTTGCCATTAAGTCCACCGCTGTACTCTAATGTTGTTCCGATAAGGTATAGCAGGCTCTTTTTTTCAACTAAAACTTTGATGCCATTCTCTTGAAAGAGCTGATCTCCGTCTTTAGCTTGATCAACAAAATCCATATCATAGCTCAATCCAGAACAACCACCACTTTTAACCCCAACTCGAACAAATGAAGAGTCAGTGTTTTTGCCATCTTCTTTCATGAGCGATGTCACTTTTTTCGCAGCCTCAATGGAAACATTGATCATTTATTTGTGTTCTAATTTATTTACAAATATACGAAGCTCTTTGTTATCCATTAGGGCATATTATCGAGTTAAATGGAGAATTTTTAATTCATTTGACCCGAGCTGTACTCTCTTGGAGTTTGATACTCTTTCACTTTCATTAAAGTCCGTTTTAAGCTGAGTGTCCAAGATTATTTCGATTTCCTTAAAAGATAACTCAGTCATTCTATTCATGTCAAAATATTCTCCTCTGTCACTGCGATTCATCAAAATCAATACAATCTCATCATCATCATACCAGCAATAAGCGTATACTTTATCGTAAGGTGCCCAATGTCTAAAAGATCCCGAATTGATTAACGAATACGATTCTCGAATTTGCGCCATTTCGCGAACGAAACTTAGAGCATCTCTTTCGTCTTTACTTAAGCTAGAATTCTTAAACGCATTTCGTTTGCCATTTTTCTCTCCCCAACCTCCGGGCATATCTTCTCGGATTTTTCCGTGATCATCAAGTTCTTTCAGCAAGATTTCAGTACCATAAAATAAACAAGGAATTCCTCTCATAGTGTATAACATGGCAATCCCCATTTTATAAAGAGACATATCCTCTTTAATCTTTCCGAAAAATCTTCCCTCGTCATGATTATCTAAAAATGTAATAAACTTAGAAGGAGACTTATATTGGTAATCTAGCGCTAAGTTTTTATAGAACCTATTCAATCCACTATTCCATGTCGTTGGGTTTTCTAAAGCATCTTTCCATGAGGAATACATCATAAAGTCAGCTGCACCGTCCAAAGTTTTATGTTCGTTGAAATAAAATCTTTGTGAGCTTCCATCATGAACCCAAGCCTCACTGAAAATAAAAAAATTCGGAAAAACTTTATGAATCTGTTTTGACCAAGTATCCATAAAATTCTGATCTGGATAAACCCATGTATCAACCCTAAATGCGTCAACTCCAACTTCTTCAATCCACCAAAGGCTATTTTGAATTAAATAATTTGAACACCTTTCATCTCTTTGATTGATATCAACCATGGAATGAACAAACCAACCGTCTGTGAATTGCTTCTTATCAATGGGGGCAGCGTATGGGTCAAAAATTGAGGTATATCGATGATTCGTTAAAGCTGTGCTGTCCACCTCACCTCTTTCATCCAAGTCAGAATTAAGCGGCCAGGAATTGATCCAATTAGAATCTGGAGGGTTCTGAAACAATCGGTTATAGGTCCCCATATGATTTGGGATCATATCCATAATTAGCTTCATCTGTCGCTTATGCAATTCTCTTGAATATTTTTTATACGCCTTTAATCCACCAAATCTTGGATCAACCTCATAATGATCTGTAATAGCATAACCATGGTAAGAATAAATAGGCATATCATTAGTAAGAACTGGGTTTGTCCAAACAGCACTAGCACCAAGAGATTTGATATAATCAAGGTGATTCATTAATCCTTGAAGATCACCCCCATGTCGAGAAAACCCTTCATTACGATTTATAATTTTCTCTCTCAACCCCTTTACGATGTCATTGTCTTTATTGCCATTTACAAATCGATCCGGTGTAACCAGATATATT
>CAJWXO010000002.1 GCA_913049755.1 uncultured Cryomorphaceae bacterium | reverse complement strand
CAAATATGGGGAAAAAAATTGACTTATTGTATAAATTACCTTAAGTTTTTTTAGATTGAATTTCACTAATCTATTTGACGCGATTTCAATTTGATCTTACAATTTTCAATTCATAGAATGAAAATATTGAGTTTATAGATCAATATGGTTTAAGTCAAGCATCAAATTCGGTACTTTTGTCCATAATGAGCTCTATAAATAAAGAAATTGAATCAAATGCGCCGTTGCCTGTTGGTTCATATCCGATGACAAGACGAGTAGGAAATCTAATTTTCATGTCTGGAGTCGGTCCAAGGAAGCCTAAAAGTGGAACAGACCAATCCTCCGTTCCAGGATTAGTTATTAATTCTCATGGTGAAATTATTGATTACGATTTCACACAACAGGTTCATAGCGTTTTTGCTAATATCAAGACCATATTAAAAGAGTCTGGGTGTGAATGGTCGGACCTTGTGGATATAACAGTTTATCTAACGGACATGAAGCGTGACTTCACGGAGTTCAATAAAATTTATTCAGAATACTTTCAAAACATTGATAATAAACCATGTAGGACGACCGTAGAAGTCCTTTCGCTTCCAACGCCAATAGCAATAGAACTAAAGTGTATAGCTTCACTATGAGTATATTATTTTCTGAACGTGGCCCATTAAATCTTTCTGAAACTCAACAAAATATATTGAAATTTTGGAAAGATAACGACGTGTTTGAAACATCAATACGTAAAGACTCTCCAAGTTTTGTTTTTTACGAAGGTCCTCCTTCAGCTAATGGACTTCCTGGAATACATCATGTAATGGCTCGTGCCATTAAAGATATTTTCTGCAGGTACAAAACCCAAAAAGGGTTTAAAGTGGAAAGACGAGCAGGCTGGGACACTCATGGATTACCTATCGAGCTTGGTGTTGAAAAATCTCTTGGAATTACCAAAGAAGACATTGGTGTAAAGCTCACTATTGAAGAGTACAATGCAGCTTGTAAAGAGGCTGTTATGAAATATACTGACATTTGGAATGACCTAACAGAGAAAATGGGTTATTGGGTTAATACCGAAGACGCATATGTCACTTACAAGTCTAAATACATGGAGTCGGTTTGGTGGCTTCTTTCGGAGATTCATAAGAAAGATCTTCTTTACAAGGGTTATACTATTCAGCCTTATTCGCCCAAAGCGGGAACTGGATTAAGTTCACATGAGTTGAATCAGCCGGGTTGTTATCGAGAAGTAAAAGACGTAAGTGCAACAGCTCTATTTAAAATAATCTCATCTGAAGAAAGCTTGTCTCTTTTTGGTGATTCTAAAGTTCATTTTATGGCGTGGACGACTACTCCCTGGACATTGCCTTCAAATACTGCTTTAACCATAGGCAAAAAAATAAAATACAGTAGGATTTCCACCTTCAATCCTTATACTAAAGAGGCTCAAGAGGTAATAATTGCAAGTGATCTGATATTTCATTACTTCCGGAAAGAAGACGAAAATATTTCTGATCTACCAAATGGCAAAGTGTTGCCTTGGGAAAAACTATCCGAGTATCTTGGTAAAGAATTCGTTGGCTTAAGATATGAACCCTTATTGCCTTATGCAGAGCCATATGAAAACCCTAATAATGCCTTTAAAATTATTCCTGGTGATTTTGTAACAACTTCTGACGGAACTGGTATTGTCCATACCGCCCCAACATTTGGTGCCGATGACGCTCGGGTTGCTAAAGAATTTGATGTTCCACCTATGCTAGTTTTAGATAGTTCTGGCAACCCTGTTCCCCTTGTTGATTTACAAGGCCGTTTTGTTGACTGTATGGGAGATTTAGCTGGTCAATATGTCAAAATAGAATATTATTCCGATGATGAACGGCCAAAGCTAAGCGTAGATGAGCAAATAGGTATTCAACTAAAAAAAGAAGGAAAAGCTTTTAAAATTCAGAAATATTCTCATAGCTACCCTCATTGTTGGAGAACTGATAAGCCAATTCTTTATTACCCGATGGATAGCTGGTTCATTAAAACGACAGCAATTAAGGAACGACTGCAAGATTTGAATAAGGAAATTCTATGGAAGCCGGAATCAACAGGAACAGGCCGATTTGGAAATTGGTTAGAAAACTTGAACGATTGGAATTTGAGCAGGAGTAGATATTGGGGAATCCCTTTACCTATTTGGAGAACAGAAGATGGCAGCGAAGAAAAAATAATAGATTCAATTCAAACATTAAAACAAGAATTAGAAAAAAGTCTAGCTGCAGGACATATGACCTCAAACCCTCTAAAATCATTTATTGCTGGTGATTTTAGTGATGAGAATTATTCACAAATAGATCTTCATCGACCGCATGTTGATAATTGGATATTAACCTCTTCAAATGGAGAGGCGATGTATCGAGAAACGGATCTCATAGATGTTTGGTTTGACTCTGGCGCAATGCCTTATGCGCAAGTACATTATCCATTTGAAAATAAAGACCTGATTGACTCAAAAAAAGAATTTCCGGCCAACTTCATCGCTGAAGGCGTAGATCAAACGCGTGGATGGTTTTTCACAATGCATGCTATTGCTGGTTTAGCTTTTGATTCTGTGGCCTACAAGGCTGTCATTTCTAATGGACTCGTCTTAGATAAGAACGGACAAAAAATGTCTAAAAGGCTCGGTAATGCTGTTGATCCATTTAAAGCAATAGATGATTATGGTGCTGATGCTTTGAGGTGGTATATGATTACCAATGCTCAACCCTGGGATAACTTAAAGTTTGATTTTGCGGGCGTAAAAGAAATTCAAAGAAAATTTTTTGGAACGCTTCATAATTCCTACAGTTTCTTTTCTCTCTATGCAAATGTTGATAAATTCGATCCCCTAACTGAAGCAGTTTCGTACGATAACCTTTTAGAAATAGATCATTGGATTTTATCAAAACTAAACAGTCTGATCAAGGAGGTTACTGAGAAACTAGATGATTTTGAGCCAACTAAAGCATTTCGTCCAATTAGTGATTTTGTTCAAAACGAATTGAGTAATTGGTATGTTCGTCTTTGCAGACGAAGATTTTGGAAAGGCCAAATGGGACAAGATAAGCTAGGGGCTTATCAAACGCTTTACTCATGCTTAACTACTATAGCTAAGCTTATTGCTCCAGTTGCTCCTTTTTATGCCGATCAACTTTATCAAGATTTGACAAAAACCTCAAGTTCTGTTCATTTATCTGATTTTCCTATTTCCAACGAATTGAAAATTAGTAAAGATTTAGAGAGGAGAATGTCACTGGCTCAATTAATGAGCTCTTTGGTTCTAAGCATCAGAAAAAAAGAAGGCATCCGCGTTCGTCAACCTATATCAAGAATCATTATTCCTGTATTTAGTAAATCTCAAGAAAATGATATTCTGGCCATAAAATCGTTAATTCTCTCAGAAGTAAATGCAAAAGAAATTGAATTGATTAAAGAAGATTCAGGCGTTTTTGTGAAACGCGGTAAACCAAATTTTAAAACACTCGGACGCAAAGCAGGAAACGCAATGAATGAAGTTGCTGAAGCCATAAGAGCCCTTTCTCCAAAAGAATTAAAAAATCTGGAGGAAAATAATAATCTAGATTTAAAATTATCTGCTTCCGTTTTTAAAATAGTTAATGAAGATGTTGAAATAACTACAGATGATATACCGGGAATGGCGGTCGCCTCAGAGCAGGGTATCACTCTAGCCGTAGACCTCAAGTTAAGCCCAGAACTCATCCAAGAAGGATTAGCTAGAGAAGCCGTAAACCGTATTCAGACAATTAGAAAAGAGCAAAACTTTGATATAACTGATAGGATCACTCTGTGGGTAAGCGGTAATTCAAAAATTATTGAAGCCATTAAGGCACACTCGAATTATGTCTCTAGCGAAGTGCTCGCTATTTCTCTCAATTACGGCTCTTCCTTTCCAAGCGACGTTATTGTTTCTCAAGTTGACCTTAATGGTCACGATGTGATTGTCGGACTAAAAAAATGATGATTTCAACGTATATTTAATTTTAAACTATATATTATTTCTGAATACCTTAAGCTTATTTGATTATATTCGGCGACAAGAAGTTTTTCAATGCAATTATGGAAAAAGAAAAAATAAGATATAGTGATAAAGAGCTTGAAGAATTTCGAGTTCTTATTCAAAGTAAAATTGATAAAGCGGAAGAAGATTTACATATTCTTCGCGAGCAGTTTACAAACAATATGGACAATGGAACAGAAGACACCTCTCCTAGCTTCAAAAGCTTTGAGGAAGGGTCTGAAACCATGAGTAAAGAAGCTAACGCTCAATTAGCATCTCGTCAAGAAAAATTTCTGCGTGATTTAAGAGCGGCTTTGACAAGAATTTCGAATAAAACATATGGAATTTGCAAGGTTACTGGTAAACTAGTTGAAAAAGAGCGCCTCAAGCTTGTTCCTCATGCTACTATGAGCATGGAAGCCAAGCTAAAACAAAGGTGAACAAGGCTCTACGCCTTCCATTTATTATTTCAATTTGTCTTATTTTTCTTGACCAGTCATTGAAATTATGGATCAAATCAAATCTTGCATTAGGAGAAAGTATTGACCTAACTGAATGGTTCCATCTCCATTTCACAGAAAACCCGGGAATGGCTTTCGGTATTGAGTGGGGAGGAATTACTGGAAAGTATATCTTAAGTTCTTTTAGAGTTATAGCAATCTTTGGAATTCTTTGGTACATGTTTCGTCTTGCCAAAGGAGGTGCTCGACAATTTGTTCTGATCTCATTCGGTATTGTTCTAGCTGGCGCACTTGGTAACGTTTTAGACAGCTTATTTTACGGTTTAATATTTGATCGAGGTTTAGTTTATAATGACCTCTATAGTCAATGGGTAATGTATTCTGGAGTTGCTGAGTTCAATACTCCTGGATATGCTCCAATGCTTTTAGGCAATGTTGTAGATATGCTTTACTTCCCGCTTTGGAAAGGAATACTGCCATCATGGGTGCCTATATGGGGTGGTGAATACTTTATTTTTTTTCGTCCTATTTTTAATATCGCCGATTCATGTGTGACTATTGGTGTGATTCTTTTGTATTTAAGCTCAAGAAAAGCTGAAAATTGGGGGAATTTTAAATAGAAATAAAGAAGTTCATTCGTAATGAAATATCTAATTATAACTTTTTTCTCCTGTCTAAGCATATATGTAAAAGGTCAGATTGAGCCTTTCAATTTTATTCATAAAGAAGTTGAAATTCGTTTAATGAAAGATATTGAGTTCTTGTCCTCTGATGATCTTTCTGGCCGGCTTCCTGGAACTCCTGGTGCAAATTTGGCCTCAGACCATATACAAGACGCTTTTCAACGGTTTGGTTTAAAACCATTATTTAATGAGGGTTTCAAGCAAGCATTTAATATCCCAAGACCAACGGAGATTCAAAAAAATAGAAATTATATAGCAATCGCTAAAGACACTCTTTATCTAGGCAAAAAACTACATGTTTCACCTTACTCCTTGACAAGAGATTTTATTGGAGAAGTCGTGTGTGTTTCACATGGAATTCATAGTGATTCAATTAACGATTATAAAAGCCTTTCAGAAACCTCCTTGGATGGCAAATTAGTCTTAATAGAATTAGATATTCCTGAGTATAAGAAGAAAAAAGCTGGGAATCAATCAAAAATTTTAAGCCGTGTTACAGAAGCAAAAAAAAGAGGTGCAAAAGATATTATTCTACTCTCAAGAAGAAATAATAATAAAGATCAAATCTCAAAATATACTTTTTCAAAATTGAAAGAAACCGGTGTCAATATCTCTATGGTTTTTGGGAAAAAGTGGTCATATAAAATTCACAGACGTAAAAAACCAATAATTCTGGTAACAAAAGTTTCTAAGCGCAATGTCGAAGGGTTTAATATAGGAGGGATGCTTGACTTAGAAGCTAAGACCACTGTGCTTGTTGGAGCGCATTATGACCACCTTGGCAAAGGAGAGTATCATGGGAGCAAAAAGCTCTCCGGGCAAGTATATAATGGTGCTGACGATAATGCAAGTGGTGTTAGTGTTATGCTGGAGGTGCTAAATCAATTAAGTCTCAATTTAGATTTACAAAATAGTAATGTGATATTTGTTGCTTTTTCAGGAGAAGAAGATGGGCTAATTGGTTCGAAGTACTTTGTTAAAAACTGCCCTCTAGATCCAAATATGATTTCACAGATGATAAATATTGACATGGTTGGCCGGTTAAGTAGTTCTGATTCATTAACAATTTATGCAACATCAAGTGCCTTAGAGTGGGGAACCATAATTAATGATTTACCTAAAACTGGAATCAATATTAAAAATGTAGCAGAGACATTTCCAAGATCAGATCACGCTGCATTTATTGACGCTGGAATTCCAGCCATAATGTTGCATACTGGGCTTCACCGGGATTATCATTCGCCAAGTGATGATTATCAGAAAATTGATGCCCCTGGGCTTGTGAAAATAACAGAAGTAGTTCTACAAATATTACAGAATTTGAATAAATTCCCTCACTTTAAATACCAATCAAGCTTGCTTTAAAGCAAAATGTCGTCTATGAGGAAAAACAGCTCTATAGCAATTTTAGGAAGTGGCTCTTGGGCAACCGCTCTTGTCAAACTTATTAGTCAAAACTGTGATAGTTTAGGTTGGTGGATTCGAGATGACGCTTCCATTATTCATATTCAACTTCATCAGCATAACCCAAAGTATCTCACTGATGCAGAACTTGATATTGATAAAATTGAAATAGATAGTGATATACTAAAGATTGCTATGAATGCGGATATATTAATATTAGCTATTCCCTCAGCATATGTTGCAGATGCTATTTCTCCTTTAAAGGAAATCATTAAGGATAAATTAGTGATTTCGGCAATTAAAGGAATTATTCCTGAAACTCATCAAACAGTTGGGGAGTATCTTCATTCAGAATTCAATTTGGCTTACAATGATTTTGGGGCAATTTTAGGCCCATGCCACGCTGAAGAGGTTGCGCTTGAAAGGCTTTCATATTTAACTGTGGCGTCTAAAAACAAGAGCCTCTCTAAATTAATCGCAAAAAAACTTGGATCCGCTAATATCCAAACCAATCGTACTGAAGACATTCACGGGGCTGAGTATGCCTCAATTCTTAAAAATATTTATGCTCTTGCTGCGGGCATTTCTCAAAGCCTCGGCTATGGAGACAATTTTCAAGCCGTCCTCGTCTCGAATTCCATAAGAGAGATGAAACGTTTTATAAAAGCAGTTAGCCCATTAAAAAGGGACATTTCAAAAACCGCATACTCTGGTGACTTATTCGTAACTATGTATTCTCCCTTTAGCAGAAATCGAACACTAGGTGGATTAATTGGAAAGGGATATACTGTTCGTTCAGCAATATTAGAAATGAGTATGGTAGCTGAAGGATACTTCGCAACAAAGCACATTCGGGAGATAAAGAAATCTAAAAATGTCAAAATGCCCATTGCTTCGGCCGTATATAAAATACTTTATGACGGTAAGTCTCCTAAAAAAGTACTTCGAGAGTTATCTGAAAAGCTAAGCTAACCAATTATGGATTTGTACTTTTACAATTATTAAATAAAATTAAAATGACTTTAAGCATTTTTTTAGGAATGGTCGGCCCTTGGCAAATTGTTTTAATCCTCGCTATTGTCTTATTATTATTTGGAGGTCGTAAGATCCCTGAATTGATGAAAGGGCTTGGTGGTGGACTTAAGGAATTCAAAAAAGCTGTCAAAGAAGAGGACGAAGACGAAAACGATTCGGCGGAAAAAAAAGCGTGACTCAAACTAATCTAAGTGAGCTACGATCGGCAATAACTGCCGGAGAAACCTCTTGTGTTAAAGAGGTTAAATCTTGCATTAATCTAGCTCGTAAGAAATCTGATCTAAACATTTTTATCGAGCTCTTTGAGGATTCTGCCATAGCTAAAGCGACAGAAGTAGATAAAAAATTTATTGATGGCACTTTAGGTAAGTTGGCCGGAATGATAATAGCCATCAAAGATAATTTATGCTATTCTGGTCATAAAGTCAGCGCCAGTTCTAAAATGTTAAAAGATTTTGAATCACAATTTAATTCCACTGTGGTTCAAAAACTATTGGATGCTGACGCCATTATTATAGGACGAACCGGGGGTGATGAATTCGCAATGGGTTCCTCGAGCGAAACCTCTTTTTATGGCCCTGTGAAAAACCCTTTAAATCCTTTAGTTACTCCAGGAGGCTCCTCTGGGGGTTCCGCTGCTGCAGTTGCAGCAGGGCTCTGTCACGCTTCTCTCGGTTCTGACACTGGGGGATCAATTAGACAACCAGCAGCTTTCTGTGGT
Source organism: uncultured Cryomorphaceae bacterium (assembly GCA_913049755.1). The sequence goes on along the minus strand of CAJWXO010000002.1, from coordinate 22,341 downwards.
GTTTATGGCATAAAGCCCACTTATGGTAGAGTCTCAAGGCACGGTGTTATTGCATATGCCTCATCTTTCGATCAAGTTGGCCCTATTGCCTCTTCTTTAGAAGATTTAGCAATCATAACAGAGGTTATTTCTGGTAAAGATGATTATGATACAACATGTTCTGAGTCTGATGTGCCTAAAATGCTTGATATAAAATATCAAAAAAAAATACTTAATCTTGGGTACTATAAGAGCATGATAGACTCACCTGCTCTTGATCCTGAAATTCGACAAAAATTCATAGAAACCGCAGAAAAGCTAAGGCTTTCAGGTCACAAAATTGTAGAATTAGAATTCCCGTTTTTCGATAGCTTAATCCCGATATATTATATTTTAACAACAGCAGAGGCGAGTTCAAACTTAGCACGGTATGATGGAATTCACATAGGTCATAGAAATTCAGATTTTACAGATCTAGAGTCTCTTTATAAAAAGTCTCGAAGCGAAGGTTTTGGAGAAGAGGTGAAACGCAGAATCATGCTAGGCACATTTGTTTTAAGCAATGGATATTATGATGCGTTTTATGGAAAAGCTCAAAAAGCGAGAAGAGTAGTCAGAGACTCAACCATCAAGGATCTTGATGGTTTAGATGGAATAATTGGCCCAACAACACCAAATACAGCATTCCCCCTGGGGCAAGAATATACTGACCCCACGGTACTTTATTTAGAAGATATGTTTACGGTTCAGGCGCCTCTTTCTGGAATTCCAGCTATTTCAATCCCAATAGGCACTCACAGTAATGGGTTGCCGTATGGAATGCAAATCATGGGATCTAATTTTGATGAACAGTCAATTTTTGAGATTGCAAGAATTATTGAATCACTAGATTAAATGATTCGGTTATATTTCGTCTTTTTTATAATTTTTTCATTATCCGTGAATGGGCAGAATAAAAATATCGACAGTATCCAAAAAGAGAAAACTCCTCAAAAAATTGATTCTGCTTACAGCCATTTTGTCCTTAATAAGTGGGGTGAAAATTATTTGTTGCACGAATTTGATCAACCCAATAATAACAATTTGGGAATCCGTCAATTAGATGATTCTATTCTTATCCAAAGAATAAGGAAATTAGATGAGAATACCCCTTTAGATCTCAGGCTAACTGATGAGGTTCGAAATATTATCAGATATTATCTTGGTCGAAACTTTGATTTTATTAAAAATATTAAATCCCGTTCTGAATTCTATTTTCCCTTATTTGAATCTGTTTTAGACCTATATGGATTACCGCTAGAATTAAAATATATCCCAATAATTGAAAGCGCACTTAACCCAAAGGCAAAAAGTAAAGCTGGCGCAACGGGTCTATGGCAATTCATGTATGCTACTGGTAAAATGCAGGGTCTTGAGATTAGCTCTTATGTTGATCAACGTATGGATCCATCTCTATCCACAGATGCCGCATGTAGATACTTTAAGAAATTATATGACTTATTTGGCGACTGGGGGTTGGCTATTGCTGCCTATAATGCCGGGCCAGGAAATGTGACGAAAGCCATTCGTAATTCAGGCGGGAAAAAAAACTTTTGGGAAATTCGTCCTTATTTACCTCGAGAAACGGCTAACTATATCCCTTCTTTGATTTCTGCTATGTATGTAATGAACTATTCTGGGACTCATGGAATTGTGAGCACAAATCAAAAAATTAACTATTTTCAAGTTGATACTGTTAAAGCTGAAAAAGGAATACACTTATTCGACATTGCATATTTACTATCAATTGATTCATCCATTATAAAAGATTTAAACCCCCATTATAAACATCAGTATGTGCCGCCGCCAAAAAACAATATTCCATATATTTTTTATATTCCAAAAAATAAAATGATGGAACTTTCTTTCGTTGCTGACTCCCTTTACAAAATGACATCCATGCGATTACAAAAGACTCCTTTACCTCCTCCTTGGAAATTGACTTCGGGAAGAATTCATGTTGTTAGAAATGGTGACACGATTAGCGAGATAGCTGAAAAATACAATTTAAATATTAGAGATATTAAACGATGGAATAATCTCAAAAGCACAAAAATTCGAATTGGTCAAAAATTAAAAATCTAATTTCGTGAAAGCGATTAAAAGCATCATACTATTCTCTGTTTTTTTTCAACCGAGCTGTAATAGCTCTATTGATATTGAATCTAATTCCATTTCAAAGTACAGCCTTCCATCATCAAATGGAACACATAATGAATTAACTATATTTTGTGATGATGATATTTGGGAGGAATGCGGACCATCATTTGTGGAAGAGCTCGCTCGCCCTGTAGTCGGGCTGCCACAAAACGAATCAAAATTTGATCTTTCGAGGTTACCCATTAAGAGTATTTCCCAAATCACAAAAAGGTCAAAAAGCATTCTTTCAATAATGGTTATACCTGACTCTATATCGATTATTGTGAAAAAAAACGTTTGGTCAGAACCGCAGTTAGTTGTTCAAATTATTGGCCCCTCGACCAAAAGAGTAATTCAATTATTTAAATCAAATGCCGCTAACCTCATTGAACAGTTTGAGAAACATGACAATTCCATTCTACTAGGTCGTATTTCTAAAAATTCTCAAAAGAGCCTTCCGGAATCATTGAAAAAATTGGGAATTAAACGTATGCTTATACCAAAAGGATATAAAACAACATTAGATAAAAATGATATTAAAATTCTAAGAGCTGATACTAAAAAAAGTATTCAATACTTAATGGCATGGACCAGGCCTTATTTCGATAGTATATACAATACTGAAGCGGTTATATTGTCCGAGCAAAATAAATTATTGAAAAAATATTTCGAGGGAACTGAAAATCAAAGCTTTTTAAAAATTGAACCTGATGTTTCTATTAATTTGGACTACAATACGATAGGTGGGAAATACGTCATAGAGCATCGCGGGCTCTTCAGAACGGAGAAGGGGTTCGGAGGAGGTCCATTTGTTACATATACTTTTTTTGACGAAAAGCAAAACAAAAGAATATCCATAGCAAGTTTGGTATATGCTCCTAGTTCCAAAAAAAGAAAAATGATGTTAGAGCTTGAAGCGGCACTAAGCTCTATTCGCATAAATTAGTTTATTCATTTATCTTGCATTTAATCACTAAAAAGAAATTGATCTCAATATCTCTAAAGAATTTATTTTACCTAAACTAGGATAATGCCATTTTAAGCCAAGAACTAAACCATTAGTTATTTCTAGACGTCCAGTTTTAGAAACCAATTTATTCTTATCCCGAACCCAGTCGACTAGCTCTTTAGATGTTTCAAGAGATAAAAAATCACTATTTGTAGGTGTGTTGGAAACGAATACCCCCTCACGCAGGTCTAAAACACAACCATCCTTATGATCTCTAGAACTAATATTAAAGCCAAGATGTTTCCAGACCAATAAAAGCATTTCATTTGCAGACATCGCCAAGTTTACATTAATTGCGTCCCACCCCTTTAACATGAGCAAAAAATCATCAAAAAAAGCAGAGCTGGCATCTCCGTCCTGAAGAGTTTTTTGCAAAACTTCTGCGGAAAAAAGACAAAGTGTCTGCGTTATGTGATTCGTTGTTAATCTATCCCAAATTTTAGCTACCTCAACTTCTTTTATTTTTTCTAAACCACCGTTATTTCTATGATCAACTGTTGCGTTTATAAAAGTCATAGGAAGCAAAACCGCAGGGCTAATTCCATTTTTATTGCTTCTAATGGAATGAATGATATATGCCTGAGGTCCATATTTTCGGGTCCACAATCGCAGAACATGGCCCTTTTCACCAACGGCTAACTTACCCAGAACAAGAGCCTTTGTTGTGTCTTTCATTTTTTTACTCGCCGCGAACAATTACCCCTTGAACAACCGTATTAAGAGTTCCTAATGGGTTAGTAACCCAAAACAGATATATACCACTAGGGGCGGAAGAACCATCCAAGCCATTGGTTGTCCAACTAAACTGTCCGCCGTTTGAGGGGCCCTCAAAAATTAATCTTCCCGAAGTATTTGTGACTTTCACATAAGAACCGTCAATCAACCCTTTTATTGACATTGAACCAACGTCTTTTGGTTCATATGGGTTCGGAAAAACCTGAATGTTTGAAAAATCCTCAAAAGGATCAACGGCATCACTTCGATAGGAGATTAAGCCTTGGCTTGTCCCTATAAAAAGCTCCCCCGTTAAAGGATCAATAGCGAGTGAATTAATCCTATTTGACAATAAAGGTGAATTACTTTGGGTATAGTGAGCTAGTGTCTCAAGGCCATCAGAAGATAATAAGAAAAGTCCACCATCCGATGTTCCAATCCACTTTCTATTAGCTCCGTCAATTGCAATAGCGAGAATATTTTCACCACTAAGCACTCTCTGAACAATACCATTTTCCTCAACTAAAAGAGCCTGGGCATCGACACTATTTCCATTCATTGCGTTACCAGGAGTAAAGCAAACAACTAAACCATCACTAGTGCCGATCCAAAGTTCTTCGTCTTTATCAAATACATAAGAGTTTACAGAACTGCTTGGGAGATTACCATTGCCAACCCCTCTTGTTAGTCTTCTTAATTCAACAGAGCTCCCTTGCGTCTTTACCGCCATTAATCCATTGGTTCGACTTTGTATCCAAAATACTCCATCTGGACCTTGAATAATATCTTTTACGCTCAATCCATTAAATGCGCCTATGCCAAAGGCACTCCACTGCTGCGTTATAGGGTCATATCTATGAAGAGGAAGATTTGATAGAGCATTTGTTACCCAAAGAGCGCCATCGTTACCCCAGCAAAGACCTCCAGTTCTAATATCATTTGTTGTGCTGCCGGATGCGCTCATAAGAGATGAATTGGTATTATTCCAAATAGTTTCAAGCTCGCCATCTTTAAATTCCAATACCCCTTTACCCCAGCTAGAAACAAACCAATGAGAAGTGTCGCCGGGGTCAACAACTTTCGATAATATATCTTTTGCGTCATTGAGTTTTTTACTACTCAAAACAGACCAATTCTCTTGATTAAAAAGAAATACTCCCTCATTACAATATGCGGCAGTCCATGTTGGATCAATAGCTCCGCTAAATACATCTATACCATGTAAGCTGGAAGAAACATCAAAAACTGAAGAAGATGGAGGTCCTCCTATTTTTCGATGCTGAACATAATCTGGGTTATCTATAAAGGAAATTCCTTTACCAGAGTTTGCAATCCAGAGAACCCCATTTGGCGAAATTTTTGCATCCCGAGGGCTAAAATTATTATTATTACTTAGTCCTGAACTGTATGCTTGTCTTTGAATTCCAAGTGTATCAATATAAATTATATCAAAATCTCTAATAATTAGATATCCATTATCTTTTTTCGATATTCTTCTTACATCAAATTTGTCTGAATTATTTAAATACACCTCTAGCCATGAACCATTTTTTTTCAACCAAATAGCACCGCTTTCGTTTTTTGAAATCAAACAGTCTGCTCCTGAAATAGAAATGTCATTTATAGTTGTATCTGCCCACCTTTGAGATTGATTCCAAGATGAAAAAAGATATAATGGGTCACTTAATGATGCTGACCACAATCCCGTTTCAGTAGCAACATATAAACTATCAGCATCAATATCAATATTGTGCGTCTCTGTTGGGGTTCCGTCATCTTTTAATAAGTATGTTCCTTTTACCACACCATATGACAAATCCAACTCAACCACTCCAAACCCCGTGGCGGCAAATGCTCTATCTTCTCCATCAAAAACAAATGCATTGATTGAAGACTTACCCGGGTATTTTCCGCTTTGTGGAATGTCCGGTATTTCTCTAATAATATTACTGTTCCACAATTCAATTAACCCATCCCCATAGCCTAAAAGAATATCAATACCATTTGGAGAAGATTCTATTTCTGTTACTCCCACTCCGTTTAGTCCGTCAACTTTCGTGAAGTCAGATATTATATTTTCGGATAAGTTGAATCTTAATAATCCATATTTACTGGCAGCTATAATTTCATCGTTTAAAATTGCTATTGAATGCGTTTCATTGAATGGAAGATGAGAACGCCATTGCCCAACAGGAACTCCTTGGGCAGAAAGGGTCTGTCCCAAAAAACATAGAACAAGAGTAAGTACAAAGTCCAACTTCACGAGACAAAGATGCACTATCTTCGTTTTATGGCCTTCAAAATATCAAATTCAACAAGTGTCTAAGCTGAAAAAAACATCAATTTTATTATTTGTTCTGCTAACTATTTCGTGTGGCAAACGTCCAATTGTTCAGGAATTACGAACCAACATTGATGATTTATGGTGGCAAGATAGCGTGCTTAGTGTTGATATTTCTATTTCTGATACATCTGCTCTCTATCGGGTTTCTTTTCAAATACGACACACTGAAGATTATCCATATAGTAATTTATATTTATTTCGTGATGTCCTTTCTGAGACTCAAACTGAATACCAAGACACAATAGAAATAACATTAAACACCTCAGAGGGCGCATGGGTAGGAAACGGAGTAGGGGCTCTTAAAACGATTAACCTTCCCTATCATAAAAATGGTGTTAAATTTCCTAGGCCAGGCGATTATCGATTTAGATTCTATCATGGAATGAGGGAAGAGCCCTTAAGGGGGATAAGAAACCTAGCACTCATTATATCAAGTGAGAAAAATAATTACTGATGGATTCGAAAAATGTCGACAAAAAAGATTTCAGGAACTATGTTAAGTTTTTTTGGGTTTTCATCTTATCGATTCCGGTAACTATAATAATAATTCTCTTATTGGTTGGACTAGAGGCTTTTGGCAAGCTGCCTTCAACCGAAGAGATTGTAAATCCTAAATCATATCTTGCGACTGAGGTTCTTTCAAGTGACGGTAACCAAATTGGAACTTTTTTTCATGAGAACCGGGTTCACGTCGAATATAATGACCTTCCAAGCAATCTTATTGAGGCACTTATTGCAACAGAGGATGAGCGATTTTTAGAACATTCAGGAATAGACTTTAGAAGTCTTACACGAGCATTTGTTACCCTTGGCTCTAATGGCGGAGGCTCCACTATCACGCAACAATTGGCAAAATTAATGTTTACTCCAGATCCTGCGAGAGGTTTTATTCTTCGGGTTCTCCAAAAACTAAAGGAATGGGTTATTGCGTTACAAATTGAGAACAAATACACAAAGCAGGAAATAATCACTATGTATCTCAATAAATTCGATTTTCTTTATCAGGCTGTGGGAATATATAGCGCAAGTAATGTTTATTTTGGTAAAACGCCAAATGAACTAACTATTGAAGAATCTGCAATGTTGATCGGTATGTGTAAGAACCCTTCTTATTATAATCCTGCCCGAGAAAAGAGATTCAAGCTATCCTTAGACCGTCGCAACACGGTTTTAAGACAAATGGGACGGAATAATTATATATCAAAAAACACATTAGACTCTTTAATCTCTCTTCCTTTAGTTTTAAATTTTAATCCTCAAGGTCATGACAAGGGTTTAGCTCCGCACTTAAGAGAGAACATTCGAGCTTACATGAAAGATTGGATATCAAGTAATCCAAAAGCCAATGGAGATCATTACAATTTATATACTGATGGGTTAAAAATTTATACTGCCATAGACAGCCGCATGCAAGTTTCAGCTGAAAAAGCAGTCAAGAAACACATGAAAAATTTGCAACGTGTGTTTTTTGCACAAATTAAGAATCGTAAGGCGGGGCCTTTTTACTTTCCAGAAGGCCTTTCATTTAGCGAAGGCCAAAAAATTTTAATGCGTGCTATGCGACAATCTGGACGTTATAAAAACTTGAAGGAGGCTGGCTTGTCAGAAAAAAATATCCTCAAGGTGTTTAAATCACCTATTCAAATGAATGTTTTTTCACATAATGGGGATGTAGATACTCTCATGAGCCCGCTTGATTCCATTAGATACTATAAAAGTATATATCAAGCAGGCTTAATAAGTATTGAACCTCAAACAGGTTTTGTAAAATCTTGGGTTGGTGGAGTTGACTTTAAACATTTTAAATATGATGCAGTCAAACAAGGCAGAAGACAAGTTGGCTCAACGTTTAAGCCCTTTGTGTATGCGGCAGCAATTGCTGATAAAAAATACTCGCCATGTATGGAGGTTCCTAATATTCAAACCTGTATAGACTCAGGTCAATTCGGTCTACTCGAGCCGTGGTGTCCAAAAAACTCTAGTAATAAATATGGTGGGGTTTTAACTCTTAAAGAAGCTATTGCCGGTTCAATTAACACTGTCACTACTTTTTTAATGAAACAAATTGGGCCAAATCCGGTTTCTAAAATGGCTAAGTCTTTGGGTGTGACATCGAGAATTCCTGCTGTGCCCTCTATTGCTTTAGGAACTGTCGATTTATCTATTTATGAATTGGTTGGAGCTTATACTGCATTTGGTAATAATGGGCTATATACTGAGCCATTAGTAGTGCTTAGAATAGAAGATAAAAATGGTGTTGTTTTAGATAATTTTACTCCCATAACACGAGAGGTTTTTTCCCCAGAAGTGGCATATACTATGGTTAATCTACTTCAGGGAGTCACTGAAAGTGGAACTGGTATTCGGCTAAGGCACACTGGGGGTAGTTATCGTTATAATGTTGTAACAGACTATCCCTATAATTTCACAAATCCGATAGCAGGAAAGACCGGAACTACCCAAAATAATTCTGACGGATGGTTTGTTGGTATGGTCCCCAATTTAGTCACGGGTATCTGGACTGGTTGTCAAGATAGGTCAGCTCATTTTGGAACAACTGAATTTGGTCAAGGAGCAACAACTGCATTACCCATTTGGGCAATTTATATGAAGGATCTATATACCCAACCTAAAATAGGAATACGTCAAGATGAGTTTGACAAACCACCTGGTGCAATAAGTATTCCATTAGATTGTGATTCATTCTTGGGTCAAAAGACAGAACTATATGAAGAAAGGTCAGAATATAATTAAGATTTAAAAATATGATAAGTAAAGTAATTCATGATTTAGACGAAGCCCTAGATGGTCTTGAAGACAACATGACAGTAATGTTTGGAGGGTTTGGGCTTTGTGGTATTCCAGAGAATTCGATTGCTGCAATAAGAAAAAAAGGCACCAAGAATTTAACATGCATCTCAAACAATGCTGGGGTTGATGGATTTGGGCTTGGTTTACTACTTGAAAATCATCAAATCAAAAAAATGATTAGCTCATATGTCGGAGAAAACGACGAATTTGAACGTCAGATGCTTTCCGGCGAGCTAGAAGTTGAACTCATACCTCAAGGGACCCTGGCTGAACGCTGTCGTGCTGCTGGGTCAGGAATACCTGCCTTTTTTACCCCAGCTGGTCATGGAACTGAAGTTGCAGAAGGCAAAGAAGTTCGCGTTTTTAACGGGAAACCACATATTCTAGAGCATGCCTTTGACGCTTCATTTGCTTTTGTAAAGGCATGGAAAGGCGATGAAACAGGGAATCTTATTTTCAAAGGGACTGCCCGAAATTTTAATCCTTCTATGGCTATGGCTGGGAAAATAACCATTGCTGAGGTCGAAGAACTTCTTCCTGCGGGCAGTTTAGACCCAAACGCCATTCACATACCAGGTATTTTTATTCACAGAATTTTCAAAGGGAATGTATTTGAAAAAAGAATAGAACAACGAACTGTTTCTAAGCATAACTAAACAGAATATGTCATGGCATTAGATAAAAATGGAATTGCAAAAAGAATTGCTCAGGAATTGCAAGATGGTTGGTATGTAAACCTAGGAATAGGAATACCTACTCTTGTTGCCAATTATGTTCAAGATGATGTTAAAGTTGAATTCCAATCAGAAAATGGAATTCTTGGAATGGGGCCATTTCCCCTTGAGGGTGAGGAAGACGCTGATCTTATTAATGCTGGAAAGCAGACCATAACCTCATTGCCTGGATCTTCTTTTTTTGATAGCTCTATGAGCTTTGCCATGATTCGATCAAAAAAAATACAGCTTACAGTCCTAGGGGCAATGGAGGTTTCCGATCAAGGAGATATTGCAAATTGGAAAATCCCTGGGAAAATGGTTAAAGGAATGGGTGGCGCTATGGATCTAGTTGCTAGTGCGGAAAATATAATTATAGCCATGCAACATACAAATAGGAAAGGAGACTCCAAGCTGCTTGAAAAATGTACATTGCCGATTACAGGTTTAAACTGTGTAAAAAAAATCGTGACTGACCTTGCCGTTTTAGAGGTTAGCTCTGAATTAGGTTTTACCCTAATAGAAAGGGCCCCTGGCGTCTCAGTAGAAGAAATTGTGTCAAAGACAAGGGGGCGGTTATTTGTTCCAGATAATGTCCCTGAAATGTCAATGTAAATTTGGGCTCTATAATTTTTCTAAATTCATAATATTATTGCTCATGTACTTTACCACACGGGCATCATGGCTAATAAAAATATAACTAAACCGAAATTTTTCTTTTAAATCATTGAGTAGATTTAATACTTGTGCTTGAACACTTAAATCCAACGCTGAAACACTTTCATCGCAAATCAAAACCTTAGGCTCCATAACTAATGCCCTGGCAATTCCTATTCTTTGGCGCTGCCCTCCACTGAACTCATGTGGATATTTTTCTTTTACACTTGAATCAAGCCCAACAGATATTAATAATTCATCTATTTTTTTTAACCGAAGATTCTCGTTTTCATAAAGCTTATGAACGACCATCGGCTCCAATAAAGCCTCTCCTATTGACATTCGAGGACTAAGGCTTGAAAATGGGTCTTGGAAGATATATTGTATTTCTCTAGCTAATTTAATCCTATTTAACCTGCTAATGTTTTCAATTAGCTCTCCTCTGTATCTAATCTCTCCACCTGCTATCGATTGAAGACCAATAATACACTTCGCAAGTGTTGATTTACCGCTCCCAGAAGGGCCGATCAGACCAAGGGTTTCCCCTTCCCTTAATTCTAAAGAAATACGGTTTAAAATCAATTTATCCGAATAGTATTTTGATAGATTTTTGATTTCTAAAATTATTGGCCCTAGATCATATGCGTTTTCTTCTGTTAAATCTGGACTTTTGTTTTTTAAAAAATCACTAACAGTGGACAATCTTCTGGGTTTGCTATTTTCTGGAGGCCTAGCCGCTAAAAGTCCTTTAGTATATGGCTCTGTTGGCGACAATAAAACATCATTTGACTTTCCTCTCTCAATTTCATTTCCGTGTTGAATTACCATAATGGTATCTGCAATCTGAGCTACCGATTCAATATCATGACTTATGAAGATCAAAGACATTTTATTTTCGGCTTGTAAATCTCTGAGTAAACTAAGTATTTCAAGTGCAACTTCGTTATCTAATGCCGTAGTAGGTTCATCGGCAATAAGTAATTCAGGCTCCATTATCATTGCCATTGCAATCATAACTCTCTGGCGTTCTCCGCCGCTTAATTGATGTGGATACTTTTGATAAGACTTCCTCGGCTCGTTAATTTTTACCTTATTAATCCAACTAATGGCTTTTTCTTTAGCCTTGCGTTTAGAGATTTTCAAGGCCGATATGGCGCCTTCCGAGATTTGGTCTCCTACTCTCATCGTCGGGTTTAACGCGGACATAGGCTCTTGAAATATCATTGCCCTATTTAATCCGACAATACCATCAATGCTTTTTAAATCCTTAACTTTTAAATTAGCCGGTAGCAGCCCCATAATTGTCAATGCGATAATCGACTTCCCTGACCCGGATTCTCCTACAAAAGCAATACATTTTCCTTGTTGAACTTTAAATGAAATATCCTTTACAAGTGGCCCTGAAGGTCCGTCAATATTAAGCCCTTTTATCTCAAGCAAGATTCTATTGTCCTGCATTAGCGGTCTAAATTGCCGTTATTCAGTGGCAACGCGTCTGATTCTGACCTCAACTCAATAATGTCTGATTCCAATGTGTCTACTAAGTTTTGATTATCAGGTTTATTTCTTTCAAAGAGTAACTCTGCTGGTTTACCATATTCTTGAATTGTCAACATTAAAGGCGATAATTTCTCTGCGTCAGAAAATGCCTTACCCCCTTGGTGTCCAGTTCTTACAATGACACGATTTAAGGCTGGAAGCACAATTATCCATTGTCCTAAATGACCATGAAAAGCTACATATCTATTCTCAACTCCTAAGGTTATATCTGGAGAATCAGGAACTTGACCCAGCCAAAAAGACGAACCATAGTATTGATCAGTTCCTGGAGAGGTTGCTCCCCTCAAAAAAGAACTATCTACCAGTCTCTGTCCATCCCAAATTCCATTCTGAAGAATCAACTTTCCTAGCCTTCCATAATCCCTAGCTGTTGCATTATAGCAGCAATAGCTTAAAGCATTTCCACTTTCATCTAAATGCCAAAAAGCATCAGAAACAGCGCCAATTGGAGACCATAAATTTTCAGAGGCATAATCATATATTTTTGTATCTGTCGCTGCCTCCAAGCAAAACCCTAGAAGAGCAGTGGCTGCTGATTGATATTCAAATTTCACTCCAACCTCTGCTCCGATAGAACGAGAAGTTATCATTTTATATAAGTCACTACCATAATATGCCTTTGCCTGAAGGCCGAAAGGATTGTAATAATTCTCATCCCAATCCATATCTGCCGTCATCCCAGATAAGTTAGCTAATGTTAACATAGATCTTCCCGGGCCTTCTAATTCTGGAATCAGGTTAACAACTAATTCATCCCATCCCGATATTTCACCGTTTTGTATGGCGATTTGTACAAGAATTGTAACTATGGATTTCGCCATTGAAAATGAGTTTGTTTTTGACTCTAAGGCAACCTCATTTCTATATTCTTCATGACGGAGCGTATCGTTATCAAAAACTAGAAAAGCTCCCGTTTCAATTTCTGATAGAGCCCTTTCAAGCTCAAAAGAGGGTGCATACGTGATATCTAGATCTACCGGCCAAGGAGAAGGGGAATTTGCAATAATTTCACCTTTTGCAAAACTTGCCCCATCAAAAATATTTGCAGTGGTATTTCCCTGAAGATATGTAGCATAAACCCCTTTAAACAGGTAACTAAACCAGGATGCCTTGACAAGCAACAAAAGCAAGGCTAGCGTTAAAATCGACTTTAGAATTCGCTTCATGTTCTAAAAGTTAAGACTTTGATTTATCATTTTGCCTTTTTAATAATGATTTCCTCCCGGGGAATTTGATAATGATACCTCAAATCGTTTCTCAAAGTGATATTTCACTTTTTGTTTTACCTCCAACATATCAATTTTTTTACCTAATTCAATATTTAAACTAGTTACTGATTTGTCAGAAATGCCACAAGGTATAATGTGTTGAAAATATTTTAAGTCGGTATTAATATTAAATGCCCATCCATGCATTGTAACCCACCTACTAGCACGCACTCCCATCGCACATATTTTTCTAGCAAATGGCGTTCCTGGATCCAACCAAACGCCTGTCTCTCCCGAAATCCGCGCCCCTTTCAATCCGTAGTCAAATAAAGTGTCAATTATCACATCTTCCAGTGTTCGGAGGTATCTATGTATGTCCGTAAAAAAATGATCAAGATTCAAAATAGGATAACCAACCAACTGACCCGGTCCATGATATGTTATGTCACCACCCCGGTTAATTTTAAAAAACTCAATCCCTAAATCATCTAATTCATTTTTATTAGCAAGTAAGTTATTCATATCTCCACTTTTACCTAAAGTATATACGGGATTATGCTCAGCAAAAAGCAAATAATCCGTTGTCCGAATCTGATTATCATCAGATCTATTTCTATTTTCTGATTTATTATTCAACACTCCAGAAAAAATACTCTCCTGAAAATCCCAGGCCTCTTTATAATTTATTCGGCCCAAGTCCTTAAAAATAACAGATTTCAATTCTTCCAATTAATTCTAAGTTTTTGAATTCAATGAACAATATTAAGGCTCTTAATATCTCATTCAATATTTCTTGCACTGTTCACACAAAAATACGAAATTGGTGCCTCTATGAGTTTTTCAAAAATTATACCTTTTTCTGATCTCACATTATCAGAATTATATGAAATATTAGCATTGAGAGCAGAGGTTTTCGTTGTAGAGCAAAACTGTCCCTATCAAGACCTTGATGGAAAAGATCAAGGCTCTCTCCACGCAAGCTTGTCTATAAATGGTAATCTTTGGGCCTACTGCAGAATTATCCCGCCTGGATTGGCTTATCCTGATTCTAGTATCGGAAGAGTCCTGACATGTTCAAGCGCAAGAGGAAAAGGTTACGGAAAGAAATTAATGACAAATTCTATAAATGAATGCTGGAAGCGTTATCCAAATAATGACATCTTAATAATGGCTCAATCTTATCTTATTGATTTTTACCATGACTTTAACTTTAAAGTTGAAAAAGATGAGTTTCTAGAAGATGGTATCCCTCACCGTTGGATGCGCCTCAAGCCCAACAAAAAGTCAGTAATTAAATAAGTATTCGAGTGCCTCCTCGACTTTTTGGGGATTAGGTAATAATGTTGCTTCTAGTATCTTATTTAACGGTATTGCCGGAGTATCTTCAGATCCTAAAACCAAGACTGGAGCGTCTAATTTGTTAAAACATTGATTCTGAATTTCTCCAGATATAGCTTTTGCAAATGAGTTTTTTGTTGGTTCTTCCGTTAAAATTAATGCACGCCCATGTCGCGAAACGGTATTCATGACAAGCTCTTCGTCCCATGGTTGAAGTGACCGCAGATCAACAATTTCAACCATTCCTGAAAAAGCTTTTTCTGCTTCAAGGGCCCAATAAACTCCCATTCCATAAGTTATAATGCATACAGAGGATGAAACTTCTGGTTTTATCTTAAGAACAACCCTCCCTTTTCCAAAGGGTATAACATAATCTTCCGATGGTTCAATGGTTTTCGCCCCGCTTGTTCCTGATATTTTTGACCAGTAAAGACCCTTGTGCTCAAGCATGACTATAGGGTTTGGATCTGCATATGCTGACTTCATTAAACCCTTTAAATCTGCTCCTGTAGAAGGATAGGCAACTTTTATTCCCCTGATATTTGTCAACACCGACTCCACACTAGATGAGTGATATGGACCACCGCTTCCGTAAGCCCCTGTTGGTACCCTTATTATGGCGCTAGCTGGCCATTTTCCATTTGATAAATAATATGACCTTGAGAGCTCTGTAAATAGCTGATTCAGGCCCGGCCAGATATAATCAGCAAACTGAACTTCAACTATGGGTTTTAATCCAACTGCGGACATCCCTACAGTACTACCAATAATAAATGCTTCTTGAATAGGTGTGTTAAACACCCTGTGATCGCCAAATTGCTGAGCTAAAGTTGCGGCCTCCCTAAATACACCCCCAAGCCTAGCGCCTACATCCTGCCCATATAATAAAGATTCAGGGTGAGCCTCCAGAATTTCGCGAATAGCAAACAATGCACTGTCTACCATGACTGTTGCATCTCGATTCTTAGGCTCCCGAACCCCTGATTCAAATTTTATAGGAGTTGGGGCGTATCTATGAGTATAAAGGTCTTCAGGTTTTGGGTCATCCGCCAATAGGGCCCTTGCAAAATCTTTTTCTACGTTTTTTGCAGCCGTTTTTTCGATTTTTTCGATTTCTTTTTCATTAACCCCCTGATCCAATAGAAAACTTCTCAGTTTGGGCAGAGGATCTCTTTTTTTATGATCCTCAAGATCATCACGGTACCACTCCATTCGCACTCCAGAAGTATGGTGATTAAGAAGTGGCACACGAGCGTGAATGAGATATGGCTCTCTAGTTTTTCTCATTTTACTTAAAACTTCCCTGACGGCATGAAAACATGATGAAAAATCACTTCCATCAAGCTGAACAACATTGATTCCAGGAAACCCCTTTGCGTAATCGGCTGCATCTCCCGATCTAACTTCAGAAGCGCTCGCTGAGATATCCCAACCATTATCTTGGACAACAACAAGCAAAGGATATTGCTTTAAAGCTGCCATTTGTAAAGCCTCGGAGACCTCTCCTTCTGTCATAGCAGCATCTCCGATGGAACACACAGATATAGGCTTAGCTGAGCCCCAGTCCTCTGTAAGGCCTACTTTTTCTTTATATTGAATTCCCATTGCTGTGCCCGAAGCGGGAATTGCTTGCATCCCAGTAGCTGAAGACTGATGTGGGATCTGTGGCTTATCTGACACTCGTAAACTGGCATGGCTATAATATGTTCTGCCTCCAGAAAATGGATCATCACGTTTCGCAAGTAATTGAAGCATTAAGTCATAAGGGGTCATTCCTATGCCTAAAAGCATCGCGTCATCTCTATAATAGGGGTATAGAAAATCTGTAGGCTGAAGTTGCATTGAACAAGCTAGCTGTATCGCCTCATGCCCCCTAGATGTTGCATGAACATATGTTTGTGTGATTTCCCTGTTTTTCTCAAAACAATGAGTCATCTGCTCAGCGGTACTCATCAGCTCATACGCTTTAAGAAGAGTTTTACTTATTGATGTACTCATCTTTTATTTATCAATTTGATTTTTTTTCTCTAAAATCAACTTAATAGACGCTTTACTTTCTTCTGTCAAAACTAGTTTGCCACTAATAAGTGCGCGTGACCTCAATAGTTCATCCCAATGATCAAAGTCTTCCCAAAGTATCTGTTTTAATGCTCTTTGAGCAGAAGAACTCTGAGATGTTAATGATTTTAGTAGTTCTGAAATACCTTCATCCATTGATTCAATTGTTGGATATACTTGTGAATATAGGCCTTTATTAAGAGCCCATTCTGCAGTTCTAAATTGAGTTGCGTCAATCGCTAATTGACTCATAGCGCTTTTCCCTATTTTCCGTTCAACAGCGGGCCCAACAACAAAAGGGCCGATTCCCACAGCTAATTCACTCAACTTAACACCAGCATACTCTGTGGCGATGCAATAGTCAACAGCAGAAGCAAGCCCAACACCTCCGCCTACAGCTTTGCCTTGAATTCTTCCAACAATTATCTTAGGTGACTTTCTCATTGCGTTAATAACATTGGCGAACCCACTAAAAAAACTCAACCCCTCTTTTTCATTTGAAATTGAAGCTAATTCATCAAAACTTGCGCCCCCACAAAACACCCTATCACCTGAGCTACTAAGAAGAATGATTTGACTTTCAGGGTTTGATGATTCCTGATCAATCACTTTGGTTAATTTTTTTAATACAGCGCTGGGCAATGAATTACTTTGAGGGTGTGAAAACTCTATGTGTGAAACTCCCGCCCCTACATTGACTTCAACTGCTCCTTTATTTTTAAAATCTATATCCATCTTATAATTTTTTATCTCTTCTCGTCGGCGCTTGGCATAAATAACGCTAATTCTGATTTATCTTTTTAACCATAGTCAATATTGTTGCTATTGCGACAATTTCACCAACATCATCTGAAACCTCTACATGATACTTAACTATCCCTTTAGATATATCTTCTGCATCGCGTTTCTCTTGGTCTATTTTCTCCTGAACAGTTAACTGCACACCAATAATTGTCCCAGGGTATACTGGCTTTGTAAATCGGCACGCTTCAATACCATAATTAAGTAATACTGGCCCCTTTGGCGGGTCTACAAAAAGCCCGGCGGCTCGACTTAAAATAAAATATCCATGAGCTACTCGTCCTGTAAAAATTGTCCCATCTAATGAGTCAGGGTCCATATGGGCATAAAACTTATCTCCACTTAGCTCTGCAAAGTTGTCAATATCTTCCATTGTAACCATGTGCTTATCGGTAGTAACCGTGTCGCCAATTACGAGGTCTTCAAAATATTGTCGAAATAAATGTGGATTCGCCTCACGACGGGTAGCTCCAGGAACAAACCTCCCTGTTATCGCTGTAAGGACATCGGGATGGCCTTGAAGAGCTGTGCGTTGCAAATAATGTTTTATACCTCTCATTCCACCCATCTCTTCTCCATCTCCTGCCCGTCCCGGGCCTCCATGGGTAAGCAACGGCATGGGCGATCCGTGCCCTGTGCTCTCTTTTGCGCTAGAAGAATCCAGAACCATCACTCGCCCATTTGATTGAGCCGCTTCTAAAGCATATTTCTTATAAATTTCTTTTTCTGAACTAACAATTGTTGTTACCAGTGACCCTTTTCCTAATGCAACTATATCTATTGCATCACTAACCGAATTGTAGGGCATCAATGTAGAAACGGGGCCAAACGCCTCTATCTCATGACACGATAGTTTATTCAAGGGATCATTATTTAAAAATAACAGTGGAGCAAAATAAGCTCCATTTTTAGGGTTCTCTGCAATCGCTTGACTCTCCTGGGACAGACTGCCGAACAAAATGTCATTCTCCTTAGATAAAATTGATGCAGCCTCCTGAACTCGTTCCACTTGTATTTTCGTCGCTAAAGAACCCATCCGGACCCCCTCGAGATTAGGATCTCCATACCTAGTGGTAGCTAATCTGTTTTTTAAAGCCTCGCCTACGGCTTCAATAGATTCTTTTGGAACCAATATCCTTCTCACTGCCGTACATTTTTGACCAGCCTTTACAATGATTTCTCTGGTAACCTCTTTAATAAATATTTTAAACTCTGGAGATTCAGGTCTTACATCTTCACCCAGAACCATCGCGTTAAGCGAGTCTGCCTCAAGGTTAAATGAAACTCCTCTTTCTAAATAATGAGCAGAAGATTTAAGAGACATTCCAGTTTTGGCTGAGCCTGTAAACGTCACTGTATCGCCTCGTTGCACGGAATCAAGAATCCCTATGCCCTTTCCTGATACAAGCTGTAATGCTCCTTCTGGTAAAATTCTACTATCGATAATGTCACGAACAACGATTTCCGTTAAGAAGCTCGTGTATTCAGATGGCTTTACTACTGCGGGAACCCCTGCGAGTAAATTAACTGCGATTTTTTCTAGCATTCCCCATACAGGGAAGTTAAATGAGTTGATATGCACAGCAACTCCATGTTTTGGAACCATAATATGCTGTCCTGAAAAAGTTCCCGCCTGTGATAATTTAATTGGAGCCCCGTCAATATGAAATGATTGATCTGCAAACTCCCTTCGCAATGAAGCGTATGTAAATAAATTACCGATTCCTCCTTCGATATCAATCCAAGAATCCGCCCGGGTGGCTCCTGTTGCGTAAGAAACGGCATAATAGGTTTCTTTTTTTCCCTGTAGGAAAAGAGCTAAAGCTTTCAACATCAAACCGCGCTTAGGAAAAGTCATTTCCCTTAACGATTTGCCCCCTTTATCTCTACCGTATTGTAGTATATCATCATAGATTAGTCCAAGGCTAGAGACACGTCCAATTTGCTCCCCGGTAATAGCATGAGTGGCATCATATTCTGTATCACTACCAGAAGTCCATTGACCAAGCACATAATTCTGAATATCTCCCTTCATATTTTTCATTTTTTTCAATACTACGTAAAGATATCCCAAAAAAAAGACCGCCCCGAAGTGGGGCGGTCAATTTTAAAGAACTCTAAAGGATTATTATCCTCTGAGAATTTCTGTTTGCTTAGCGCTGAACAGCCACACGCATAGTACGTGTTCCTTCTTCAGCAGTTAAGCGTACCATGTAGACTCCTGAAGCTAGGTCACTCAAATCAATATTGAGTTCACTTGATCCAGCATCCCACTTGGTTGCATTTAATAGTTGTCCGTGAAGACCTATGATGCTAACTTCTACCTCACCGGTTAGGTTAGTGCGCTCTAGGGTGAAGGCACCAGCAGTCGGATTCGGGAACAAGCTAATGCTTCCCAATGCTTCGTCTATGCTTACAGCACAGTCGTAACACTTACCAAAACATACAGGAGCAAACACAGTATCTGCATTACCTAATGTCGCTGTTCGGTTATAGCCTCCAAATCCATCAGAAACACCACAACTAGCAAGGTCAGCAGTTGGCTCAGCATTTGTCCAGTCCATTCCATTTAAGAATTTGTACTGAAGACTCTCGCCAAGAGCTGTTGAGAACGTGATATGGTAAACACCGTCACCGTTAGTATCTAGCATCTGAGATCCTGAAGGATTCCATGACTGCCAAGTTCCAGCTACATAAACACCGCTGGTGTCAATTGCGCCATTAGCGACCTCCCATGCCATGTTCACGCTAAGCGTAACATCTATAGCACAAGCATCACATGAACTCCAACAAACTACCGGAAGAACCGTATCTGCCGCAGGAATTGTCAATACACGATTGGTGTAAGTAACATTACCATTTGTACATGACGCATTTGGATCATTCATCTCTTGGATCGTCCAGCCATCAGCAGAGTATTTGTACTCGATAGTATCACCTTCAGCCAATGAGACTGTTACATCCCAAACGTTATCGCCATCTGCATCGCTCATCGCGTTACAGTTACCACACCAGTTGTTGAACGTAGAGTTCAATTCAGGGGTAGTAAACGTGCTGCCATCAACTTTATTCATATCAACCTGGAAGGTGACATTTGAATATTGTACACAACTGATATTGAATACAGAAGAGTCCCAAGCTGGAGCGTTCGCTCCTGTTCCTCCGTAGTTGAATGCTCCACCGTTAGAAGTGTCAAGCTTAGCAACATTATTAAGACCCCATGGGCAAAGAATGTCCACAGTATAATAACCTAAGTTACTTCCGTCCCAAAGACCGTCTCCATATGAATCTTCTATTCTGAATTCATAAGTTCCATTGTCAGGTAGACATAAAGTATCAACATACAATGCAGCTGATGCATTATATGGAGAGATGTTATTGTATGGACCATCTTCAGCCCAAACTACTCCGGTATTAACATCTACAATCTCCCAAGAAATCTCAGAACCGTAAATGTCAGTTAACAATTCAACTCTAACATCAGTACATGGTGTTAATACTCCAGAAACTTCGAAGTTGTCCACTGCCCAATACCAACCCCATGATCCAGCACCATCCGTATAGCGGAAGCGAACCATTAGCTCAGTATTTTGGTACATCGTAATGTCATACATTTCATGAGCAGGAGCAAACCAAGCACCAGCCGTTGTGGTTATAGAGTCAATTTGCACCCAGTTGCTACCGTCATATACTTCAACGATGCCAGCAGTACCTGAATGACGATAGTAATGATCAAACTCTAACCATAACGAATCATATCCGACAGCATACATTTCAGGAGTGATCATAGATGCATCAACAGGAAGCGCTGTAGAACCTGCGGCATCATCGTTGATAAACATGAACGCTGAACTGTCAAGAGAAGAACCACCGAAAGATGCTACTTCCTCCCAGTATTGGTCAGTATTGCTGTCATCATCCCAGTTACATGGCAATCCGTTATCAAAGTCTACATAATATGGTAGATCTGAATCTGGTACCGCAGCATAAATTGCTGTCGCTGTAGTTACAGGCGAAGTACAACCTTCTCTGATAACCCAATCATAAGCATAATAAACGCGGTCGTTGGTTGCGCCAAACTGAACCGAATCAATACTCGCAACGTTTGCAACGGCGTATGGATACATTCCACCACTTGTCGCTCTATGGAGCTTCCCTGGTGTTCCTGTAGCAAACTTCATATTGATATAGTATGTTCCAGGCATGATTACAAGTCCAACATGAACTTGATGTGTTCCAGCAGTGTCAACACGGATCGTGTCACTAAGCATTAGTTCAGCTCCAGAATGTCCAGAAGCTTTGTTACCTCCACCTTCAGAAATTCGCACTTGGAAATCTACCAATCCATCAGACTTAACAGTAATCGAGTCAAGGTGGAAAGGAGTTGTAGCGCTAAACCACAATCCATTAGAATAGTTACCAAATCCACCTGTTAAGGTCGATGCTGGCCCAAAGTGATGAGGTGCAGCTAAGTTATTCGCGGCAAATGATGTTGCTTGAACAACTGTGTTTCCTGAAATTGGAGCTGTCTCAAAGTGTTCTCCGAGTGCAACCGCCGCACCGTTGGCGTCTAGCCAAACAACATGGTTGTCATTGCCTGCGCCAGATGCATGGAACTCTACTGAAGAAACACCACAAGACGTTTCATCGTCTATTACTAATGAGTCACCATTTGGACATGTCGTTGGGCAAGTAGCTAAACCAGATCCCCAAACATATCCTGCAACAAAACCGCCACCGGCAGCTTCTACAGCAACAGTATCACCGTAAGAATCCAGAAGTGTGAATCCTACTTCCGCAGAATAGCTACCTGGAGAGAGACAAATTACACGTGCAGAATCACCGCTACAAACATCAGCATAGTCTGTTAAAGCTGATCCCGTTGTGAAATTCGATCCGAAGCTACCAACAGCTATCCATTGGCCGGCAGCATTCTTTTGCTCAATTCCGATTAAACAACCGTTCCATCCG
>CAJWXO010000001.1 GCA_913049755.1 uncultured Cryomorphaceae bacterium | reverse complement strand
AGCATGAACATCACCAGCATGAACATCACCAGCATGAACATCACCAGCATGAACATCACCAGCATGAACATCACCAACATGAACATCACCAACATGAACATCACCAGCATGTGAAACTACAGCATGGGATTGGGGTGAATCATGAGTTACAGGAGTGTTAAATCCTATAAGTATCATAATTAGACCAACGATCGTAAGGGATATAGCTAAAATTTTGGCTTTTGAAGTAAAAACAAACATCGTATTCAGCATTAAGTTATTTAGCAGCGGTGGCCTCAGCCAATATTGCAGATTGATCCTCTCGAAGCTTCAAGACGTACTTGATTATTTTCCAACGCTCGTCGTAATTCAATTGAGATGAATGCGAGCCCATATTATTTTTTCCATGCATTATAACATGATAGATAGATCCTGGCGTAATATCAGGTAAACGATCTCGACCATATCCCGGTATACCTAGAATTTTCTCACGCTCCATGAGAATACCATTTCCATCTCCTTTATCCCCGTGGCAATGAGAACAGAATTGACCATATAATTCTTTTCCTTCTTGAGGATCTAAAGCTGAAAAATTAGCTGGCACCGAAGTATTTGATTTTGAATCTTCATAACCTTTATTTGTATTAGGTAGATCATAAGGCACATATCCTCTTGAAATAGTGCCCTCGACTGGAGTTAGTGAAGATGTCTGTCTGGGATTATCTGATGAAGGTTCATATGTCTTGATAGCTGGTGATCGATACATATCATCCATATAAGTATAACCTGGAGTTGTTTTGTCACTATTACATGAGGCCATAACTCCAATCAATAAACCAGAAGCCAATATAATTTTAAGTGTATCTAATTTCATCATCATATTTAAGCTTCAGAAATTTCTTTTGCCCCAGATGCTTTTAAAACATCCATTACCCCTTTTACTGAATGTACCTCAATCATGAAATGATCATCAGTTGTTCGAGGGTCAGGATTCTGTTCTTTTGCACCCGGATATAGTCTATTGATTATCATGAAAGTCCAAACCATTAAATGAGCGGCAAAAAAAACTGTTAATTCGAATAAAATAGGAACAAACGCTGGCATATTAGCCCCCCATGTCATACTGGGCTTTCCTCCGATATTTTGAGGCCAGTCAAAATTCATTGTATATGCGGTCAAGGCAATTGCAACTGTTAAGCCAAATAATCCATACATAAAAGCTGCCATAGCAATTCTAGTCTCCTTTAGGCCCAAAGCTTTATCTAGTCCGTGGATAGGAAATGGAGAATAAACCTCTTTGATTTTCATTCCTTTTTCGCGTAATTTTTTTACAGCTGATAATACCACATCATCATCTGTATATATCGCTCTAATTAAGGGGCTATTATCAGTGTGTGCCATTTGGATCGTGATATTGTTTCTGGGAGTCCCCTGAAGATTTTAAAATTGTTTTCAATTCAGCCTGAGCAATCACTGGAAAAGTTCTAGCATAAAGTAAAAACAAAACAAAGAAAAAGCCTATGGTGCCTAAAAAGATTCCTATGTCAACAAATGTTGGTGAAAACATTGCCCACGAAGAAGGCAGATAGTCGCGGTGCAAAGAAGTTACAATAATCACAAATCTTTCAAACCACATTCCAATATTTACAACAATAGAAATGATAAAAGTGAAAATAAGGTTTGTTCGTAACCGCTTTATCCACATAAATTGGGGAGAAAAAACATTGCAAGTCATCATCGACCAATAAGCCCACCAATAAGGACCAGTTGCTCTATTTAAAAATGCGTATTGCTCATACTCGACTCCTGAATACCAAGCGATAAAAAGCTCTGTTATATATGCCACTCCAACAATTGAACCCGTTACCATAATAACAATATTCATCATCTCAATATGTTGAATCGTTATATAGTCTTCCATTTTAAAAATTTTCCGAACTATTAAAAGAAGGGTGTTAACCATAGCAAATCCAGAGAAAATTGCTCCAGCAACAAAATAGGGAGGGAATATAGTTGTATGCCATCCTGGAATTACTGAAGTTGCAAAGTCCATAGAAACAATGGTATGAACAGATAAAACAAGTGGAGTTGCCAGACCGGCAAGCACCAATGATACTTCTTCAAATCTTTGCCATGCTTTGGCTTTGCCTCCCCAACCAAAAGAAAGAATTCGATAAATATGCTTCTGGAGAGGGTTGATGGCTCTATCACGAATCATAGCAAAATCTGGGATAAGACCAGTGTACCAAAAAACAGTTGAAACGGTTAAATAAGTCGAAATCGCAAAAACATCCCAGAGTAAAGGTGAATTGAAATTAACCCAGAGAGAGCCATACTGATTTGGAAATGGGAATACCCAGTAGGCTAGCCATAGCCTTCCCATATGGATCAAGGGAAATAGCCCAGCCTGAATAACAGAAAAGATTGTCATTGCCTCTGCCGATCGATTTATCGCCATTCTCCATTTTTGACGGAAAAGAAGTAGTACTGCCGAAATCAAAGTTCCAGCATGGCCAATACCAACCCACCAGACAAAATTTGTAATATCCCAAGCCCAACCAACAGTCTTATTTAAACCCCAAACACCAATTCCCGTTCCAATGGTATAAGCAATACATCCAAAGCCCCAAAGCATCATAGTAAAAGCTATCGAGAAGGCAATCCACCATAACCTTGGAGCTTTAGTCTCTATAGGGCGAGCAACATCATTGGTGATATCTGTGTAAGATTTATCACCTAGTATAAGAGGCTCACGGACGTTAGATTCATAATGCATAATTCCCTATTTCTCCGTTAAACTCGATTTCGAACTTTAGTTTGATAAAATACTGAAGGCTGAGTACCAACCTCTTCAAGAAGATGGTATGATCGACTATCATTTTTTGCAATTTGGACAGCGCTATTAGGCAGATTGACATCACCAAATGTAATTGCGCCAGTATCGCAAGCAGATTCACAGGCGCAATTTATTTCTCTATCCTTAAGTGGCCTTCCCGCTTTCTTCGCTTCTAATTTTCCGTATTGAATATTTTGTATGCACATGGTACATTTTTCCATTACTCCTCTTGAGCGGACAGTAACATCGGGATTAAGAACCATTCTCCCAAGATCATCTTGAGCTGGGTTTACAGATGAGAATTGCTCATTCTTTTGGTAATTAAACCAATTAAATCTTCTAACCTTATATGGGCAGTTATTTGCACAATATCTGGTACCAATACAGCGGTTATATGCCATGTGGTTGAGTCCTTCTCTTGAGTGCACTGTCGCGCCAACAGGGCATACAGTCTCACAAGGAGCATGGTTGCAATGCTGACACATCACTGGTTGGAAAACAACCTCAGGGCTCACACCAGGTTTTTCCATTTCAGCATATTTTTTTACAACACCAACATCTTCCATATCAGCCCGTTCTGGTGTCATATCGGAAGAGTAGTATCTATCAATACGCAACCAGTGCATATCTCTAAAATTACGAACCTCCTCTTTCCCTACTACTGGGACATTATTTTCAATATGACAGGCAATTACACAGGCTCCGCAACCATGACAACTATTTAGGTCAATACTCATGTTCCACATGTGCATAGTTTCGTGATCATGGTTTTCCCAGAGGTTTGCCTCATCTGCACTTATTGTGCCATCAAGAGTGTGATATGTTGGCTTTTCATTCCATGATGAACCTTTGGGGTCATTAATGAAGTCAGATAATGACACCTCATTAACAATTTTCCGTCCCATCATTGTATTACCTAATTGAGTAGATGCAAATTCATGCATACCTTCAACAGGAATTATTTTTACAACTCCAAAACCCTTTAAAAGATTAAGAGCATAAGCATTAACTCCAAGTCCGTCTGCAACTTTTCCGACTTGGCTTCTACCATAACCTAAAGCCAAACCAACTGTACCAGAAGCCTGACCTGGTTGAATTAATACAGGTACATTATTTAGAACTCGCTCGCCTACTTGTATATCAGCTAAGCTACCATCTAGAGCTCCATTACTTTGGGTCTCGTTGACAAACCCCATACTAAGGGCATCAGATGCAGAAATCGTTAAATAGTTATCCCAACAAACCCTTGAAATAGGATCTGGCAACTCGTGTAACCAAGGGTTATTTGATTGATAACCAGCACCAACAGTCTTTTGGTATAAAGCTAATTCCATTGGACCACTATCCACTGAACCAGCCGTTTCCATTGCAATTTCTAAACCTGCAAGTGAACGTTCTGAGATTTCTATAAAAGATGGAATCCGTGCATCAATTTTTAACGAAGCGCCGCCATCATGTAAGGTTTGAGACCAATTCAATCCCTGAGCCAAAACACTTTCCTTGACTAAATCTTTAGCGGATTTGTTTATCCCCAATAATTCAGACAATACTTCTATTGTGGGCTTACTATTAAAGAGAGGCCGTATAACTGGTTGAGAAACTGAAAAGTCTAAATTGGTAGGGATATAATCCACCCATGACTCCAAATAATGAGGAACAGGTGCTGCTGCAGTTGTTGCGCCAGCAGTTTCATCAAAACGATCGTTTAAACTCAAAGAATAATTAACATTTTTCAAAGCAGAGTCAAAACCAACTCTATTATAAACGGGGTTTGGCCCTGCAACTATTACAGTGCCAACACTACCAGCATTCATGTCCGCAATTGCATTTTGAAAAGCACGGTCATTGCCTGACCTTAAGTAAATAGGTTTATCAGGGCGTATAGTAGTACCAATATTTTTTAATGCAGCATTCAAAGCCGCTGATAAATATGCATTAGCTCCCGAATTCCCGCCAACCAAGACAACTGATTTTCCCTTTGACGATATCAATTCTTTTGCAATACTATCGAGTTGATTTTTCAAAAATTTCTCAATTTTACCAACAGAATGATTTGAACCTGAAACCCTTTTTAAAAGATAAGATAATGACAAACCTACTTGAGAAGGTTTAATTTTAATACGCTTATCCGCGTTTGATCCGGTTAAACTTAGATTTGATTCAATCTGAATATGACGAAGCATTCCTCTCCCTGGCTTTCTGCGAGAAGCATAATCTGAAGCTACTTGTTGAGGTGTTCCGGAGGAAAGAAAGTCTTCATTGAAAGAGACAACTAGATTCGCAGCCATAAAGTCTATGCATGGCAGTGCTCTTACACCAGTTAAACCTTCCCAAACATCCAATACTTCAGAAGATGAAACTGCGTCAATTTCAACATGAACAAAATTTGCATATGTCTGTCGTAGATCCTCAACGACTAACTTGAAAGAAGGACTAAAAATTGAACCGGTAAGCAACATGAATTGCTTTCCATCATTTACCGATTCTTCAACGGCATTTTTTAAATCACTACTGATTGTGGCCCAATCAGTTTGTATATCATTCTTGATAGGTTCCCTTAATCTAGAGGAGTCATAAAGAGAAAGCACACTAGCTTGAGCTCTTCCATTAGTTCCCCAGTTAAAGCGAGTCTTATCTCCTGGCTCAATTTTTATCGGTCGCCCTTCCCGAGTTTTGACTAAAATTGATGCAAAATCCTGACCATCCACATAAGTCGTAGCATAATAGGTTGGCATCCCTGGAGTTAAACTATCTGGCTTTACGACGTAGGGAATACTCTCAATTATTGGCTGCTCACATGCAGCTAAAGTTGCTGCTGCTGTGGAAAAACCTAAATATTTTAAAAAATCTCTACGGCTAGTTGATGAGTTAGCCATAAGATTATCATCTCCCAGAAATTGATCAATAGGAATATCTTCCGAAAATTCATTTTCCGACAGACGCTTTGAAACTTCTGTATTTGCCAGATGATCAAATCCTTTCCAATAAACTTTTTCTATAGCCATGTTAAATAGTTAATAGTGACATTTACCACATTCTAGACCTCCAATTTTTTCAACAGTAATGATTTCATCATGAAACTTTGATGCAAGGCGTTCATTTATGCTTTTTCCACCATTTACGGGGTCAGCATAATACCCATTCGCGGTATTAACTTCAGTTTCCCGGTGACAATTAATACACCAGCCCATGGTCAATTCTGAATATTGATAAACAACATCCATCTCCTGGATTGGTCCATGACAGGTTTGACATTCAACTCCACCAGCGGTTACGTGCTGAGCATGGTTAAAATATACTAGATCTGGTAAATTATGAATTCGAATCCATCTTACAGGCTTTTGCTCGTAGTTTTCGATATAAGATCTATTTTCTGCATCCCATCCAATTGCGGCATATATTTTTGATATTTCAGGCGAACGTTCTCCTGCATATTTTGGGAGACCTGCATCATTTAAAATTTCAGTGCCATCAATGTACATATGGCAATTCATACAGACATTTGTAGAAGGTATACCAGAGTGTTTCGATTGACGTGCAGAAGTATGACAGTAATTACAGTCAACTTGGTTTTCTCCAGCATGGATCTTATGACTAAAAGCAATGGGCTGAATTGGCTGATAATTCACTTCTACCCCTATACCCATTAAAAACCAAAATAATTGATGAAGGAACCCAACAGTTACTACGATTGTAGCTGCAGTCATGAAACGTTTATTTCCAATTAACCATTGAGTTAAGGCATTAAAATCTTGAATAACTGTTGAAGAATTATCCCCATTAATTTGCTTCAAAGTATTTCTTATTCGAAGAAGAAGTATGATGAACAGTGTCAAGAAGGCGCCCAAAACATACATCAGGAATAAATCATTCGCCGGCTCAGCAACTGGTTGAGCTGATGGGACATCTTTTGGAATCACAACAGCTGGTACTGCATCCGTATATGCTAAAATGCTTTTTATATCATCATCAGAAAGAGCAGGGAAAGCTGTCATGACAGATCCATTGTACTCTTCAAAAATCGCCTTGGCATCGGCATCTCCAGATGCTCTTAACTCAGCATTATTTCGAATCCACCTAAGTAACCATTCCTCAGATCTTCTTTGAGTAACGCCAGAAAGAGCAGGGCCGATCATCTTTTTATCCAACTTATGGCATGAAGCACAGTTCGATTTAAACAGTTTTTTGCCAAGATTAACATCTACTTCGGCACTAGCGGTAATCGATAAGGCACTAATTGTCAATACAATAGTGAATATCCGCAATAACAAAGAATTCAAGAAACCTTTACACATGTACAATCTACAGCTTTTCATAAGCCCTTTTTAGGAGTTACAAAAGTACAAAACAACCTCTTGGTGGATAGCTGTTATTTAACAGTGTATTACTAATTTAAAATGTTTCTAAATAATAAATAATCTTCACTTTTTCCTCACCTTTGTATTTCAATGAAATATCTGAATATTTTAACCTTTTATTTCACCTCTATCCTCTCTTTTGCGATGGAAGGAGATACTTTGCAAACTAATGGGCATTTTAACCGAGAGACAAATGATAGCATCATAATAATTTCAGGATCAGTATTAGATTCGGCCTGGAGTTCCCATGTGAAAAAACTTTCTTTGGAAGGCGCAAGTAATCAATCTGGAAATATCGAACGATATACCATACAGGTTTTCAGCGGAACTAGAAAAGAAGCAATGAAAATTTATAATGGATTATTAGATTCTACGAATTTGATGCTTCACTTTGATGAACCCAATTTTAAAATTTCAGTAGGGTTATTCTCAATTAAACTCGCAGCAGAATTTAAATTAAAAAAATGGCGAGAAAAATACCCACAATCTTTTGTGGTAAGATCACCAAGGTAATTCCATAATTACGCTTTTATTTTCCCTTGAATATACTCCAAGATCTTATTCCACCTTTGAGGTGATGAACATTTGAAAACCCATATCGCTTTAGAACATTTAAAGCTTTGAGACTACGACCCCCACTACGGCAATACAGATAGATCTCCTGAGACTTATTGTCGCCGAACAAAGAATCCAATTGCTGAACAAAATCGTTATCGTAATAATTTATCGTTATGGCTCCCTCTATAATTCCCTGATCTACTTCCTCTGGTGTTCTTACATCAATCAAATGATTATCTTGAATATATATCTCAAACTGAGATGGTGTTAACTCCTCCGAGATCCTAACCTCCGAATTCATATTAACCCTATCAAATGAATTACAAGAGCATAAAAGAGATGTATAAATCAACAGAGTAAATAAATAGGGTCTTGAAATTTGATATTTTAAAAATTTAATGCTGAACATATTTATTTTTTGAGTTTCAAAACATCTGTGTAGCCACCTCCATTTTGCAATTCAGACAATCCTTGAGACTTGAGAAGTAAAAGAGCCTGACCACTTCTTCCCCCAGACTTGCAGCATAGGACTAATGGGGTTGACATTTTTTTGATACGATCAATATTATCCGGAATATCATGAAGAGGAATATTTATTGAATTTGGGACATGCCCTTCTTCAAATTCATCTTCTCTTCTAACATCTAATATCGTGGAGTCAGGATGATTTATTGCTTCTTGAATATTCATATTTACTTATTTTTTTTGAATTGGTTTCTCGGTTAAAGGTCTTCCTTTTGACATCCAGTCTGGCTTTGATGAGCTCTTAAGATAATGATCAAAAAATTGCCCCATACGGTTTGACAAATCTAATCGATTAGCACGCTTTTTTAAATTATGCTGCTCGCCGTTATATACTAACATCCAAACGGGCTTTTCTAATCTACGTAGTGCCATAAACAACTCTATACCTTGAGTAAATGGGACTGCTCCATCCTGATCATTATGCATTATCATAAGTGGCGTATCTACATTATCTGCAAAGAATACCGGAGAGTTTTTTTTATACAAATCGAATCGACGCCATGGAGTTGCACCGATTCGACTTTGAGTCTTTTCATACTGAAATTGTCGAGACATCCCACTTCCATACCGAATTCCTCCATAAGCAGAAAACATATTGCTCACGGGAGCTCCAGCCATGGCACATGCATAACGGTCTGTTCTAGTAATAACGAAAGCCGTTTGATACCCGCCCCAACTTTGACCTTGGATTCCTATTCGCTTAGGATCAATTATTTTATGGACTTTTAAGACTCGATCAACGCCTCTATTAATGCACTTTAATGCACTCATTCCTGGTTGCCCTTCTTTGTAAATGATATCTGGAATAAAGACTGCATAGCCATTACTGACAAACCAAGTAACATTTATTGTTGAAGCACTCGGCGCAGGTGTTTTATAATCGTGGAGCCTATCCGAATAAGACTCATAGAAATAAACGATCATTGGCAAACTTTGATCAGAACTTAAGTTTTCTGGGGTGTAAAGTAACCCTTGCATCTTTTTCCCAAAAGCCCGGTAGTTGATCATTTCAACTTTTGGCCAAATGAAACTATCCTGCTGAGGATTCAAATTGGTCAGCCTTAAAGACTGATTTCCCCTCTCAAAAGCTGAGTCTTCAATTAGATTATAACTGAATAAATTAGGGGATGACTCAACAGTTTCTTGAGAGAACAAAAAGTAGTTTGCGTATTTCGCTCGACGAAAGCGAGTGTTCTTAAAGTTGCCATAAGACAAAGTATTAAACCTTTTACTCTCCAAATCAAGCATCATTATCCCTGAGGATTTTGAAGGCTCATGAAAAGTTTGAATAGTAAGAGTTCGATTGCTATTATCGATACCTTTTTTAAGGTTTAGATACTCATCAATTTCAGGCTCTAAATTCAAAACTCGCATTCGAGATTCAGTATT
The DNA here is from genome assembly GCA_913049755.1 of uncultured Cryomorphaceae bacterium. The sequence goes on along the minus strand of CAJWXO010000001.1, from coordinate 31,311 downwards.
ACGACCAGAAGAATTTGTGAGATCCTCTAACTCCCTGGTTTTATAATTAAATCCCCAAATATCATATGCGTCATAAACGACCAAATCTCCAGATGACAACCATCCAGGAGAGCCGTATGGATATGGGTAAGAAGGGCTATCGTGCTCTTCATTCCATACAGGTTTTGATATTGGAACTTCAACTCGTTTTACAATAGTTTCCCCAAATAGAGAACTATCAATAAACGCTATTTCCCAAAACCGCTTATCCATTCGATAGTAAGCAACAGCAGTCCCACCAGGATTCATTGTTGGAGGTCTGGCAAGAATCAGTGAATCTCCAATTTTTAATGATTCACCATTGGTTAATGAGAAAAATTCCAAATCATAAGGGAGTTGTACATCATATGAATATTGCCTCTGATAAGGCTTTTGAGAATGTCTTACTGCCCAATTATGATTATGATTTTCATCAAATACCACATTTGGAAACTTAGGGTTCCCAATACAACGGATACTATTATTCTTAAAAGAATAATAGGCCAAGTATTGAGGTTGCTTTTCCCGTTTAAACCTTCTTGCCTGTTGTGTCTGAATCTGTTTCTCATTCCAAGACCAAACATCTAATTCTGCTCTTTCTTCTTTTAAAGAAGTGCTATCATCCCACTCTACAGGATTAAAAGAGCTATGATAATAAAAATAAAGACCGCCATTGTCAATTTTAATCTGACCTTTTGAGCTGGGATAATTTCCTGGAGGAAGCCCTGGAGAATTAACTTCTGCTATCATCCTTCGGCATAGCTTCTTATTGTCATCGAATCCAGCTTGCCAAAGTGAAGTATAATCATCATCGACCCTTATTTTTTTTGTATAAAAAATATGATCTGCTATTTCGGGGGATTTTCTATTCCCAAAAGCAATAGACTCAAACACCGCTCCAACATCAATTAAAGAATCCTTTTTTAATGGATTATAGATTAAAGATTGTGTGCTGTTTTTTGGATTTTCAAGGACAACATATAATGCACTATTTGTAATTTTATTCTCCGCAAAACCCCACTCAATAGTATTTTCCCAGGTATGATTTGAATCTATTAGATAATTTTGTTTTGATTTATTAACCCTAACAGTATATAAACTTAATTTTGCTTTTTCCTTTTTAAATGAAGGGCGTTCAATGGCAAAAATATCAATGCCTGTATCCATTTTACCAAAATCTATTTCAAATCTAGATACAGAACCTAGAGTATCTAAACCTATAATTTTATCATCAACTAGAAAAGCTAAAACACATTGGTTTTGAAGCATATTTTCGTTCTTTACCTTTCGTAATTTCATAGACCGATTTTCTAAAAAAGAGGGTTTAACAGAAAAAATTACAGATCCTGAGTTAGGCAAAAAATTTAACTGAAAAGCTCTTTCCCATCTTGCGATTTCTCTTCCTGTTTTAAGATCAAATAAAACAGAGCTTCCATCACCAACTTGAGGGTTTATTGTCGCATAGGCATATCTACCATTATCACTTATTCCATAATCACTTATTCTTTCCCAAGAATCATAGTCTTGATGGCTTAAAGAAGACTTAACAGCTGTCTGAGCCATCGCTGGAAGTGTTAAACAAATCGTGATGAATATTAAATTTTTAAGCATCATATCATATTATGGTAAACAGCCTGCACATCTTCATCCTCTTCAATTTTTTCAAGCAATTTTTCAACTTCTTCGTGTTGATCTGTATTCATTTTTTTTGTGTCCATAGGGATTCTCTCGAAACCAGAATTTAGAATCTCATGGCCTCTCTCCTCTAAGGCCTTTGTGATAGATCCAAAATCTGAAAATGGAGCATAAATCATTAATGATTTTATCTCCTTGTCTCCGTCATATTCTTGAAATATTTCCTCAACTCCAAAATCAATCATTTCAAATTCAAATTCCTCAAGGTCAATTTTTTCTTGAACTATTTTAAAGTAACATTTTCTTTCGAACATGAATTCCACACTTCCACTTGTTCCCAGACTTCCATTGCACTTATTGAAATAAGATCGAACATTAGCAACAGTTCGAGTATTATTATCTGTGGCAGTTTCCACAATTACTGCGACGCCATGAGGAGCGTAGCCCTCATAAACAACTTCTTTATAATCTGCTTGATCTCTTGACACAGCACGCTTTATAGCTCTTTCGACATTGTCTTTTGGCATATTAGCATCTCTAGCATTTTGAATTAATGCCTTTAAACGACTATTGGCCTCAGGGCTAGGGCCGTTTTCCTTTACGGCCATTATTATGTCCTTTGAAATTCTGGTGAACACTTTAGCCATTGATGACCACCGTTTCATTTTTCTCGCTTTCCTATATTCAAATGCTCGTCCCATATTAATTCTGGTTGGATGAAATATTACCTGTTTTCTCTTCTTGCTTTTAAAAAAAAAGAGATATCAGCTGAATTGAACCAAAGATAATAGCATCCTTCTTTTTTAAAAGAACTCTATCATTTTTAACAACTATTCGGCAGGAGCAATTGTGAGTTTTAAACCATCAAGATGGTCAGAAATAAAAATCTGACATGATAGTCTACTATTCTCTCTAATATTAAATGCCTCTGAAAGCATCAATTTCTCGTCTTGAGATGGGCTTTTTAGTTCATGAGAAGAATCAATATAGCATTGACAAGAAGCGCACATTGACATACCGCCGCATATACCGACAGTACCATCGTCTTCCAATTCATAAGAACGAATGACTTCCATTAAGTTCATTGACATATCAGTTGGAGCCTTAATTGCGTGGCTTAACCCCGATCTGTCAGTAATGTATATTTTGACAGTTGTCTTATCCACTATTGTATTTTTTTTACAATTGACTTTGGGGTTGATTTAGAACTGCCATCAAATCCATTGACTCCAGTTACTGTGGTGTATTTCAATAGGAATTTTTTTTCTGGGTTTATAATTTTAAAAGCATACTGGCACATGACTGTTGCTTCATGAAAACCACATAAAATTAATTTTAACTTACCTGCATAAGTGTTTACATCGCCTACTGCAAAAACACCTTGAATATTTGTTTGATAATCTAAAGAATTATTGACTTTGATTGCGTTTTTTTCAATCTCAAGTCCCCAATTCGAAATTGGACCTAATTTGGGTAAGAGGCCAAATAATGGTATGAAATGATCTACGACGAGCTCCTCTTGAGGATGATTTGATTGATCGATTAGTATAGACTCAAGATGCTCTAATCCCTTCAAATCGACAACCTGTGCCATGGTTTTAACATTAATGCGATTTGCATCTTTTAACTGTTGAACTTTCTCTACGGAACTTAACGCTCCTCGAAACTCATTACTTCTATGAATTAAAGTAACTTCCGAAGCGATTTCAGACAAAATAATAGTCCAATCCAATGCTGAATCTCCACCGCCAGCAATAGCCACCTTTTTATCTCGAAAAACTTCTGGATCTTGGATGAAATAATTAACTCCTTTATTCTCAAACTTTTCAATGATCGGGATATTTGGTTTCCTTGGCTCAAAACTCCCGAGTCCTCCGGCGATAACAACAACAGGGGCCTTATGGACAGTCCCTTTATTTGTAATAACAGTAAAAGAACCATCTTCTTCACGATTCAAACTTTCTGCCCGCTCACCAAGAGTAAATCCCGGCTCAAACTGTTTACACTGCTCTAATAATTTATTTGTTAAGTCATCTGCAAGAATTTCTGGATATCCAGGGATATCATAGATAGGTTTTTTTGGATAAAGCTCTGAACATTGACCTCCCGGTTTCGGTAAAACATCAATAAGATGACATTTCATCTTCAAAAGACCCGCTTCAAAAACAGTAAATAAGCCAACAGGACCAGCACCAATAATTAATATATCCGTTCTAACCATTTTTTATTTTAATGACATAAAAAAATGCTTAATTAAGACTGATCAGTTACATGAATAACTCTTTGGATTTCAGGAGCAAATTTCTTTATTGCCACCTCTACTCCATTTTTTAGAGTCATTTTATTAACTGAGCAGCCTAAACAAGCCCCTTGTAAAACCACTCTAACCTCAACATCATCAATAACACTGTGAAGTTTTATATCGCCACCGTCATTTTGAAGAAATGGTCTGATTTCCTGTAATGCTGATTCTATTCTATCTTTTATATCACTCATACTTCTCGTTTTGATGTCTGACATCCTGCCATTGTTGTAATTCTTACAGCTTCTGATGGGGGAAGATTCTCCACTCTGTTCGCAAGAGAAACCATGATATTCTGAATTATTTTTTCAAAAGCTAATGGCACCTCTCCTTCAAGTTGCAAGGCGGCAGGATGTCCAACATCGCTAGCTTCCCGAATACTCTGAATAATCGGCAATTCACCTAAAAATGGAACCTGTATTTCATTGGCCAAATCTTGAGCTCCTTCTTTGCCGAATAAATAATATTTATTTTCCGGCAACTCATCTGGGGTAAAGTATGACATATTCTCTATTATTCCCAACACTGGGACATTTATTGCCTCCATCTGAAACATTCCAACTCCTTTTCTTGCATCCGCTAAAGCAATAGGCTGGGGAGTACTAACAACTATTGCTCCTGTAATAGGTAACGCTTGAACCATACTTAAATGTATATCCCCTGTTCCAGGAGGAAGGTCTATTAGTAAAAAGTCAAGGTCACCCCAAAATGTCTCAGATATCATCTGATTTAATGCTTTTGTTGCCATTGGTCCTCTCCAAACTACTGCCTGATCTGTACCTGCAAAAAAACCTATTGACATTACCTTAACACCATAAGACTCTACAGGCTCCATTTTCCTGACTCCATCTACTTCGATCCCGCCTGGCCTATCACTAACAAGGTCCATCATTAATGGCATGCTTGGGCCATAAATATCAGCATCTAAAATCCCAACCTGAAATCCCATTTTTGATAATGTAACTGCCATATTAGAGGTAACAGTCGACTTACCAACTCCACCCTTACCGGAAGCTACAGCAATGACATGTTGAACCCCAGGAATTGGTTTACCCTTAATTTGATCTTTTCCTGGCTTTTCAGGAGCTTCAATTATTAAGTTTATTTTAACCTGTAATTTCACGTCTACTTTAGCATGAATTGCTTGTAAAATCGAAACTTCAAACTTCTTTTTCTGATGTAAAACAGGACTATCGCAGATCACATCTACAACAACTTCATTACCAAGAATCTGAATATTTCGCAGCCCATTAGCCTGAATTAATAACCCTTTTCCAGAAGCATTTTCAATTTCACCTAACGCTTCTTGAATTTTAGCTTTTGTCAACATATAAAATCAAAATTACGCATGTGTAATGGAACTATTCAATTTTATATTTCCTTTGAGACTGTATTATCACTTTTATTCGCTAATTGCCCACACGCGGCATCTATGTCTTTACCTCTAGATTTCCTGACATGTACAGAAACCCCATTTTGATTCAAAGCAAATTGATAAGCATCAATAGTCTTCTCATCTGCTTGCTGAAATCTATCGTCTCCAATAGCATTATACTCAATTAAATTAACCTTCGAAGGGATCCGTTTACAAAGGGCTACAAGAGCTTTTATATCTTCAACTTTGTCATTTATCCCCTTCCAAACTACATATTCAAAAGTTATCTTTCTCCTTGTCATTTTGTACCAATAATCCAATGATTCTGTTAATTCCTTTAACGGAGCAGAGTCATTTATCGGCATCATGGTAGACCTAACGTCATCTCTTGCTGAATGCAGACTGACAGCGAGATGAAATTTAACTTTATCATCAGCCAATCGTTTAATCATTTTAGGCAGTCCTACTGTGCTTAATGTAATCCTCCGGGGAGAGAAGTTCAGCCCTTCTGGTTCAGTTATTTTGTTAATTGCCGTCAAAACATTCTTATAATTCATTAGTGGCTCACCCATCCCCATAAAAACAATATTTGTAAGTGGCCTGCCAAAATCTTGTATCCCTTGGTTATGAATAGATAAAACCTGATCATATATTTCATCAGGATCTAGGTTTCGCATTCTTTTCAGCTTCGCCGTTGCGCAAAAGGCACAATTTAAACTGCAGCCTACTTGACTTGAAACACATGCAGTTATTCTTTTATCAGTTGGAATTAAGACAGACTCAACAATTAATCCATCTCGCAAAAGAACCGCATTCTTTATGGTGCCATCAGAACTCTTTTGAATATTATCAAATGCAATTGGTCTAATGAAGTAAATTTTATTTAAGCGTGAGATTATCTGCTTAGGGATATTTCGCATATCCTCAATACTTTTGACACCTTTTGCCCAAATCCAGTCATAGACTTGATCCGCTCTAAAATCTGGCTCGCCCCAATCTCTAAAAACACCTTGAAGATCTTCCTTTGAAAGGCTGCGCAAATTCTTTTTTTCACTCATTATTTATGATGCAAAAGGCTTCCAAATTGTATTTTCGAATTTCTAGCTGAAAACAGCACTGCATCTTTTTGTAAAAATTCATTACTGGAGCTTCTTTTAGGTAAGGTCATAACACCGTCTTTACTATTACTATAAAGCACATTGTAATGCATTTCAGAATCTTCATTTATAGAAACCGCAACAAAATTTGATCGCCTAAAGTTTCTTGCCACTATTGGTCTGCGGTCACCAAACCTCTTCATATTTGAAGGATGGTCATTAAATAATATATGTAATTGCTTTCCGTCAACTAGCGGTAAATAACCACTTGCATGCCCTCCATCATTCTTTGAGTATTGACGTTTTGGTATGTGTCCAGACCACTCTATCTCTCCTAATGGAGAAACTCCAAAGGCTATAATATCGTTATAATAGTAATAGTAATTCGTAATAGTACCACTTCTGGTTTGCTGAGTGCGAACTTCCATTTCATAATCTTCAGCGATAATGTATGCCCCGCCATCTGAACGGTGAAGAAAATGTCTGAAAACAAAATCCTCTCTTATCTCTTTCCCACCTCTTGATCGCCCTAGCATTCTAAACCCATCAATGAATTCCGATCGAAATGGAACTATCTCCTTCGAATAATTTTTATTTGTAGTCTGATCTAATGTCACATAAAACATACCCTTTATGGATGAATTTCGATATCCTCTTTCCGAATAAAATCCACCAATAGCCACTAAATTATCGGAGAAATCTAGCTCTAGACCCATATTTGTAACGAAAACATTATTCAAACCTAAATCAATTTTCTTTAGGTGGTCAGTTTGACCTACAACTTTGTAAATGATATATTCAGAGTTGGGCATGCCCCAATTCCATGTATCTCTTAAAGAGCGTCTGGGTATTGTTTTTTCCGCGATAAAATATACTTCGCCTGAATTACTTAGATCAAGCTTATTGATATTTATATATCTATCCAAAATATCAAGTTGAATATCTTTTGACCACTTTAATTGTAAATCCGTACCATAAACCGAAATTGAAAATCTCTCTGGCAGTGTGGCATTAAATCTAGGACTTGAAAATATCATGAAGTTGGTTTTATCCTCTGAAAATTCTATCCTAAAATCTCCATGATTACGTCTTTTAGAATCCACACTTTCAATACGTTTCAATTCTTTAGGGTCCCCATCTTTATCAAAAACCTGAAGAAGAAGATATTTTTTATCCTCTCTCCGGTTATAAGCTTCTAAAAACAAATAAAAGTGACCATCAACTATATGCACTGCAAGGAGTTCTGTTGGAATTCCTTGATACATAATTCTGTCTACTTCTATTTGCCAAATTTGTTTTGATTTTTTTCTATCATATTTTGCCAGGTACCACTCATTCGTAATTAAAAGGCCCGACTTAATCCCTTGAGTATAAAAAAAGCTAGAGTCTAAATCAACGACTCTACTAGTAAAAACATCCCTAAATCTATAATTAGTGCTCCATTCCAAATCGTACGATGGAAGTTGAGCTAAAAGAACCTCTGGAAGGAGAAAGAAAATTAATATTTTAATGAAACTACGAGACATTGGCAGAGTTTTGGTAATCTTTGCAAAGAACGATTCTATGATATGATAAGACAACTTTATACTTTTCTTTTTTTTTTCTGTTTATTCCTTGTCACGCAAGTAACGGCTCAAGAAGTTATCATTGACAAGATTCTCCCGCAAGTAAAGGCTCAAGAAGTTATCGTTAAAAAACGAAATGTTGAAAAAGGAGAATTCTACAGCAGCTCAAGGAATTACAATAATTTTAAGAACAAATCCAATGCCAAAGAAAAATATAGTAATTGTATCAAGTATAATTTCTTGCCATTTTTTATTGGTGAATTCCCAATAGGATATGAAATTAGAATCAATCCATTTATTACCCTTGAAGCTGGCCTTGGTTTGACTACTAACAATTATATGGATCAACTTTTGTATAGCTCATATGATTTTTACGCAGACCCTGGAAACGATTTGAATGACGCACTAAGTCTGAGTCACAATGCAACGATAAAAATTTTCCCAGAAGGGAATTCATATAATAATGGCATTTACATTGGACTAGATTATAAGTATCGACCGTATTCCAAAATTCTACCACAAGAAAATTTCTCTCAAAAAGCAACTAAACTATTCTTGGATATAGGGCTTATTGCTGGATATCACGTTCGTTCCTCTGAAAGAATTCTGATAGATCTCTATGTTGGCGTTTCACGGCGACGTATTACCTGGGATCAGTTGACATTATTTCCCATTTATGATCCAATTACTCAGGCTTTGGTTTTGGAAATGCAAATAGATCAGATAAAATATCCCACTTTAGGAGTATTACTAGGATTTAAAATGGGTTATCTTTTTTAGGAAAATAACTCAATTAATTTCTACGTTACAACTTTATTGCCTCAAACAATTAATAGGGAATCTCCATAACAAAGAAACCGGTACTTCTCTTTTACGGCCGTCTTATATACCTCCATAGTTTTCTCATGGCCTAAAAACGCGCTTGTCAACATAAGCATAGTGCTTTGAGGGCCATGGAAATTAGTTATCAATGAATCTGCAATAGAAAACTTATATGGTGGAAACAAGAATTTACTTGTCCATGCCTCTGTTGGTTTAACTCTGTTATCAGTTATCATTGAACTTTCCATTGAACGAACTACCGATGTTCCAACAGCGCAAACTCTATTTTTATTTGCTTTTGTTCGATTAATAGCTTCAGCTGTTTCAGGATAAAGCCAAAATTGTTCAGATTCCATTTTATGCTTAGAAAGGTCTTCAACTTCTACTAATCGAAAAGTACCTAACCCAACATGCATAGTAACTTCAGCAGTTTCAACCCCTTTTATCTCCATTCGTTTAAGTAAGTGCTTTGAATAGTGCAATGATGCTACAGGGGCAGCTACGGCACCTTCAACTTTGGCAAAAATACTTTGGTATCTTTCTGAATCTTCAGGTTCAAGCGGTCTTTTAATATAATTTGGAATTGGGGTCTCTCCCATTTCTTTTAATTTTTCACGAAACTCTTCATAAGATCCATCAAACAAAAAGCGTAACGTTCTACCTCTAGAGGTTGTATTATCAATCACCTCAGCTACAAGAGAGTCATCATCTCCAAAATATAATTTATTTCCAATTCGAATTTTTCTTGCTGGATCAACAAGAACATCCCAAAGTCTACTTTCAGCATTTAATTCCCGAAGCAAAAACACTTCGATTAAGGCTCCCGTTTTTTCTTTATTCCCCCACATTCGTGCTGGAAAAACTTTTGTGTTATTCATGACCATCAAGTCACCAGGATTAAAATAGTCTACTAAATCCTTAAAATGCTTGTGCTCAATATTTCCAGTTTCTCGATGCACAACCATCATTCTGGAGTCATCACGATAATCTGTAGGGTATTGAGCGATTTGACTCTCAGGTAAATTATATGCGAAGTGTGAAAGTTTCATTTTAGCCATAGTCGGCAAATATACCCTTTTGAACATAGCGTTGTCAAGTCTTTTAATATAAAAAAATAAATATTTTTTATTTTAAAAGATATCAGACCGTTAATCCTTTCCCAGCAAAGTTATCCACTCAGTAAGAGATCTTGAATCAGCAATAACATGATCACCCACAGCTGTCCTAACTAGTGAACTCAAATAAGCCCCGCACCCTAAAAACTGTCCAATGTCATTCGCCAAGGATCTTATATAAGTTCCTTTAGAGCAGCTAATATAAACTTCCCAGGACTTTCCGTTTGTATTCAACCAATCCAATCCGTATACCGCAATTTGCCTTTCTGGCATATCAATATGATTGCCTTTTCGAGCTTGCTTGTAAGCTCTTTCTCCATTTATTCTAATGGCACTGAAAGCTGGGGGGGTTTGAGATATCGATCCCACAAATTTTGATTTGATATCGGTTTTTATTTTTTCGGAAAATATTGGAACAACCTTCCCTGTTGGGCTTATCTCAGATTCCGAATCATATGTCTTTGTAGTTGAACCTAAAGTAAATACTGCGCGATATTCTTTTTGCGCATCAACCCATTGATTTATAGTTTTTGTTGCCTTACCAACGCAAATAACCAATACACCCGTTGCAAGAGGGTCTAATGTTCCAGCATGACCTATTTTAACTTTAACGCCATAACGGCCTTTGATGGTATTTCTGAGTTTAGCTACAACATCAAAACTAGTCCAGCCCAAAGGCTTATCAACAGAAAATACCCATCCTTGCGTCAAGGAATCAGTATCTACAGGAATTATATTGTTAGAATCCATATTAAGGTTAAGGTTCCAATCATTATACAATATGTGGCAAACCCCTTTAGTCTTGCGCGCTTAACTAATTTGATCATTAGCTTACATGCCCATAAACCTGTAAAAAAGGCTGAACAAAAACCAATAATTAGAAACATTAATTGGTTACTTCCAGATGATGTCGGCATGCTTAATATATCATCAATATCTAATATCATTTTACCTAAAATAAGAGGCACCACCATTAAAAAACTAAATCGAGCTGCTTTTTCTCTATCTATACCTAGCAATATGGATGTTGAAATTGTCGCTCCAGACCTAGAAATACCAGGAAGGATAGCAATTGCTTGAGAGAGCCCAATAATAAAAGCCTTGAAATAAGTCAGTTCTAATTTTCTATTTTCAGCTTTATCGGTAAGAAATAATAAAACACCGGTAATCAATAGCATAGAACCTACAAGAATGAGATTTCCTGAAAATAGCAACTCGATTGCATCATTGAAAAAAATACCCACTATTGCTGCTGGAATCATTGAAATGATAATTGCAAATGAGAACTTACGATCTTCATTATCACCCTTAAAAAAATTTATGGTTATATTTTTTATGTCCTCTCGAAAAATAACCATCGTAGCTAATGCTGTCGCTGCATGAACCGTCACAGTAAACATCATGCTTGCAGATGCATCTAATTCAGAGCCTAGTAAAGCCTTTGACAACTCTAAATGACCACTAGAGCTAACAGGTAAAAATTCTGTTAACCCCTGAACTATTCCTAATAAAATAGCCTCTATAAAATTCATTATTTAAGACTTAGGACGACGCAGAATAGCAAAAACCTCAATGACAAATCCAATTACAACAAGTAGTGGGGCAAAAACAATTCGTCTAGAATTGAACAATTCCTCATTAAAAACTTCAGAATCTTCCGAGCCTCCGCCAGACATCAGAATAAATCCCAAAATGATAAATACTAAACCTATACCAAATAGTATATAGTTGTCGCGATTAAATAAGAATTTGTTTTCTTTCATGATAATTTATTCGTAAAGTTGATTTGTTTTTAGAGCGAGATACCTTCTAACGGATATTGCGGTAGAACCTGCAGTGATAAATAAGCCTAACATAGCCAATATAGTTGCCTCTTGAGCCCATAACATCCAATTTAATGAAGTTTTTAATTCCGGATAAAATTGTCTGACTAAATAGAATAATGCAGCAAGTAGTAAAGCAGCAAAAAAGCCTCCAATGAAACCTAGTTTTATGCCTTGAAAAAGAAAAGGTTTATGAATAAACGCCTTAGTCGCCCCAACTAATTGCATTGTTTTAATAGTGAAACGTCTTGAGTAAATCGCAAGCCTTATTGAACTATTAATTAATGCTATTGAAACCAATAGCAATACGATAGATGCAATTATCATCGCGATAGTAATCTTGCCTATATTATTGTGAATGGCTGAAATTAGATCTCTATCATAAACCATATCCTCAACGATTGACTCTTTTCTCAATCTAATTTCTAATTCTCTTAAAACTTTTGGCGACACAAAGGATGAATAGAGCTTGAGATCTAGGGCATCACTCAAGGGGTTAATACCTAAAAAATCGACAAAGTCTTCTCCTAATTCGTCTTGAAATTGACTTGCAGCATCTTCTTTGCTAATAAAAACTATTTCCCTTATTTCTGGAGCCATGGTCCATTTTTCAAGAAAAATATCTCTGCCAGATTCTGTAGTACCAGGTTCGAGAAAAAGTGTGAAAGTAAAATTCTCCTTCAGCTCATCTGTAAGATTTCGAGCTTGATTCAATAAAGTAAGCATGACACCAAGTACGAATAAGACTAATCCAATACTCACTATTACTGATAAATATGAATAACGCAGTCTACGCCTATTGAATTGCTCTTCACGATTCGATCTACTCATTCCACAAATCTAACTACTTAATAGGTTATTACCTATGCTAACTAGATCTGAACATACTACTTTTGTGGATATGGAATACATCCCATCTAAAATAGAGGCCAAATGGCAAGCTTATTGGCGAGATCATAATACCTATAATTCTTACTATCCATCAGAATTACCTAAGTATTATGTTCTTGATATGTTTCCATACCCCTCAGGAGCAGGACTTCATGTAGGTCACCCTCTAGGTTACATCGCATCAGATATTTTTGCTAGATATAAGAGACACAAAGGCTTTAATGTGCTTCACCCAATGGGCTATGATGCATTCGGACTACCTGCAGAGCAATATGCAATTCAAACTGGACAACACCCGGCGGTTACTACAAAATTGAATATTTCTCAATATCGAAAGCAACTAGACCGTATCGGTTTTAGCTTTGATTGGAGTCGAGAAGTTAGAACATGCGAACCTGAATATTACAAATGGAGTCAATGGATATTTCTTCAACTTTTCAATTCTTACTTCAATAAATCAACAAAAAAAGCAGAGCCAATTGAAGTCCTCATAAATCAACTTGAGGAAAAAGGAAGTTCAGATATTAATGCAGCGAGACATAAAAAAGAAGAATGTTCTGCTTCGCAATGGGCAAATATGAGTTCTGCCGCAAAAGAAGAATTTTTACAACAATTTCGTCTCGCATTTCTCTCTGAAAGCATAGTTAATTGGTGTCCAGATCTTGGGACTGTCCTTGCAAATGACGAAGTGAGCAATGGACTCTCTATAAGAGGTGGACATAATGTGGTTCAAAAATCCATGCTGCAATGGAGCCTTAGAATAACTGCTTATGCAGATCGACTCCTTGAAGGTCTAAATAATCTAGATTGGTCAGAATCTATAAAAGAGACCCAAAAAAATTGGATTGGGAAAAGTGAGGGAGCTTATGTAAAATTTGATATACCTGAATTCCAAGGTGAATCACTTGAAGTTTTCACAACAAGACCGGATACAATATTTGGAGTAACGTTTATTGTTATCGCCCCCGAGCATCCCATTTTGGAGAAAATAACCGCTGAATCGCAGAAACATAAAGTGACTCAATACCAGCAAGAATCAATGAAACGCAGTGAAAGGGAAAGGCAAACAAACGTAAAGATGACCTCAGGTACTTTTACAGGCGCATATGCCAAGCATCCTCTTTCAGGCAAAAAATTACCTATTTGGACCTCAGATTATGTATTAATGGGTTACGGTACAGGAGCTATTATGGCAGTTCCAGGTCATGATAGTAGAGATTGGAATTTTGCTAAACATTACAATTTATCGATAATTCAAGTTGTCGAAGGAGGAGATATAAAACAAGGCGCTGTAGAAAATAAAAATGGCTCTATTGTCAATAGTGACTTTCTAAATGGCTGCAATATCAAAGAGGGTATATTCTCAGCTATTGATCATATGAAAATAAATAAATGGGGAAAACCCCATGTCCAATTTCGACTAAGAGACGCAGTTTTTGGAAGACAGAGGTATTGGGGCGAGCCGATACCAATAGTATTTAGAGATGGAGTTCCGGAATCAATGAATGAATCCGAATTGCCATTGAAACTTCCCGAAGTTAAAAGTTATTTACCTACTAAAGATGGTGATCCACCACTAGCGAGGGTTGACAACTGGAACTCGGCTTTAGGTTTACCTATTGAAACAACAACGATGCCTGGATGGGCAGCTAGTTCCTGGTATTTTCTGCGCTTTATGGATCCACAAAATCCAAACACATTTGCAGATAAAGAAAAAATGAATTACTGGAATCAAGTAGACTTATATATCGGTGGATCTGAACATAGTACGGGCCACTTGCTGTATTCTCGATTTTGGTGTAATTTTTTAAATGATCGAGGATTCGTTCCATTTGCAGAACCATTTAAAAAAATGATTAATCAAGGAATGATTCAAGGTGTATCTGCATTTATTCACCGATTAAATGATACACATTTATATGTTTCAGCAGATTCTGTGAATGGTCGTTCGACCCAGCGGGTACCTGTAGATATAAATTTAGTGAACGAGAAAAATGAACTTGATTTAAACGGCTTTAAGAATTGGCTACCCGAATTTAATGATGCACATTTTGAACTTCAAAATGGTAAAATTTATGTTGATCGAGAGGTTGAAAAAATGTCTAAATCAAAATATAATGTGATCAGTCCCGATTCCATTTGCGATCAATATGGAGCCGATACTCTAAGGCTGTACGAAATGTTTCTCGGTCCATTAAAACAATCCAAACCATGGGATACGAATGGCATAAGCGGAATAGTCAATTTTTTGCGTAAATCCTATAGGCTTTTGGAAAAAAAACAATCAGATACTGAAACAATAGAGGAAAAGAAAACAATACACAAATTAATTGATAAAGTAACCAGAGATATGGACTCTCTGTCATTTAACACCTCCATATCTGCTATGATGATTGCTGTTAACGAATTAACTGCCCAAGAGCATATTAATATTAATTCACTTCGTCTATACTCAGTTATATTATCACCATTTGCTCCTCATTTAGCTGAAGAGATATGGCACTTACTAGGAGGTAAAACAAGCGTGACGCATGAACATTTCCCCATTTGTAACAAAAAATATCTTATTAAGGACTCGATCAAATACCCTGTGCAGTTTAATGGAAAAACAAGGTTCTTTATTGAAGTATCACCAGAAATAGGAAAAGAAGATTTGGAAAAACAGATTCTTGATCATGAAAAAACAAGAAACTATACAAAGGGGAAATCTATCAGGAAAGTTATAATTGTGCCAGGTCGGATTGTTAATCTAGTGGTGAATTAAATCATATTCCAGAAGAAGGCTGCGCCAAGGAATCCAATTGCCGTTTTATTGGTGTCATGTATACTTCGAAATCCTTCCACAGGTTTTTCGGTAATGGCTCTGTTCGCTTTAAAGGTTCTTTTAATGGGTCTACCTGTTTGCCGTTTTTCCAAAATCGATAGCACACATGAGGCCCCGTTGCAAGCCCCGTAGAACCAACATATCCGATTACTTGTCCCTGTTCCACATATACGCCTTTACCAATCCCTTTCGCTCTTCTTGTCATATGCAAATATTGAGTTGTGTATGTTCCATTATGGCGAATTTTAACATAATTTCCATTAGACCTGGTATATGATGAACTTATAACTGTCCCACTTGCGGTGGCAAGTATTGGCGTACCTCTTGGGGCCGCATAATCCGTTCCTAAGTGGGCCTTCCACCTTTTTTGAACGGGATGAAATCTATTCTTACTATATCTAGAAGTAATTCTTGCAAATTCCAGAGGAGCTTTTAAAAACATACGCTTTAACCCTTCACCGTTTTCACTGTAAAAATCACGAATGCCACTTTTTCCATCTTCAAAATAAAAAGAATAGAATTCTTTTCCAAAATGAACGAATCGGGCACCAAGAATTTTCCCTGTGCCCACAAATAATGTATCATCAACATAACGCTCTTCAAAAATCACCTCAAACCTATCTCCTTTTTGAAGACGGAAAAAGTCAATTGTCCAAGCATAAACTTCGCTTAATCTTACGGCTATTGCAGGTGAAACATTCTGACTAGCTAAAGTCTCATATAAAGAACTTTCAATAACTCCTGAAACAGAACGTTTGGAAATTATTGTAGGCCGAATTACTTTTTTAGCATAGAGACTATCTTGGATATGAAAAATAACGTATTCAGTATCTGTTGCTTCGTATATAAAATAATCTGGAACATTAGAAGTGTCCTGCTTTCTAAAGACCCAATACCTATCACCAAATCTCCACATTCTAGGGTTAAATTCATCTTTAGAAATATCTAATAATTTCATTACCCGGCGATAAGGAATCCCTAGATCATCTAAAACAGATCCAAATGCCTCTCCTTTCCCAACAGTATATTTTGTTGCTGAATATTCATTTAACGAAATTCCAAAAAGTCTTTTAGGATTCTTTGCATCCTCTATTTTAGAAGATAAGTTCAGGTCCCCTCCGCATGACTTAATCACTAACCATGAAAAAATAAATAACGATGTAAATATTCCCAATAAAATAAATCGAGAATTCTTTTGTTTATTCTGTTTCAATCTGATCAAAAGGTTTAGAAAAAAATCAAAGCTAAGGATAGGATTTCATTAATCCCAATGGGAAATATGGTTTTATTTCACATATGAATCGTAAAAAGATTTACCCCATTCATCCTTTTCTTCTTTTGACCATAAGAATGGAAAAAATATTCGCTTTTGAAATCTTGGCGGTAAATATTTTTGCCAATTTGTTCCTCCTGTCGCTCTGACATCTAATGATTGTTTTGCTAAATACTTTACTGCAGATCGATAATGCTGCAATGGCCATAACACGTTGACATGCTGATCTAATTCTCTCAAACTATCCCGAAGCTCTTGAGTTAATAATCCTTCGTCAAATAGTCTTTTTGCTTGATCCGATATTGTATTACCTCTGTTTTCCTCGGCCTGACTTCTAAATTCATCACCATATTTATTTTCAAATTGAAGCAGAGTCAATGTCTTTTGCCCACTATCTTGAATCGTCGCACCTCTTTTCCAATAAATTTCATCTAAAAGCAATGAAACATCTTTTTCACCTAATAGAGTATCTCGCTTTTCTAAATTAACAAGGTCATTCAATCTCGCAATAGCTAATTCGATCATTCTATATTGGGCTGATTGGAACCCTGACGCAGGTATTAAAGCCATCCTAAACTTCAAAAACTGCTTTCTATCCATTCCTTCAACCATAACGCTGAAGCTTTGCTCCAAAGCTTCAAAATATCTATTACATCGCCGAATAGATTCCCTAAGTGATTCTATTTCTGGCTTTTTGTTTTTCAATTGAGGCCGGAGCTCGTGAAGACAAAGCTTAAAATATAATTCTGTAATCTGGTGATAAATTATAAATACAGATTCATCTGGATGAGAAGTCCTTGGCTGTTGGAGACTCAGAAGACTGTCTAAGCGTATATAATCCCAATAGGTGATATAATCAGCTTCGATAAGACCATCTAGAAAATCTAAAAGTTCTTGACCTGAAGTTGCATACTTTAGACGTAATGCTTCAATTCTAGAGGAAAGTTCTTGATCCATGTCCGCAATTTAAGACTAAGTTTCGTCAAGTAATTATTTGTTTCTAAGGTTTTATGATTGATATAGAAAATGCTGTGCCACTTCCCAATGTAGAGGTCACCTTTATTGTCTGTCCATGAGCCTCAAGAATATGTTTTGCGATTGCAAGTCCTAATCCTGTCCCGCCTATTTTACTCGCCCTAGTTCTGCTTCTGTCAGCTCTGTAGAACCTTTCGAAAATTCTTTGCATGTCTTCTTTTGAAATACCCACCCCATTATCTTCGATAATAACGGATATTAAATTATCAAGCTCTTGAATTGAAAATTTAATGAAGGGCTCTTTATTCTGAGAATCTGAATACTTAATTGCATTACTGATTAAATTCAGAAAAACCTGTTCCATCCTTTCCGAATCTGCAAAAACAATGGGCTTAAAATTGACGTCATAGTCCCTGATTATTTTAATATTTGATTGCTCAATTCTCTCTGACATTTGTTCTAAGGCATCATCTATTTGGGACAGAAGATCATAGGGCTCTTTATTTAAAACAAGTTGATTAGACTCAAGATGTGCCAATACATCCATATCTCGGACAAGGCGAATCATCCTCAAAACATTTCGGTTCGCTTTTTTCAAATAATTATGATTAATTTTCTCATCATCTACTCCATCAATAAGAGTCAATAAATAACTTTGAATATTAAAAATAGGTGTCTTTAATTCGTGAGAGAGGTTTGCAATAAACTCTCTCCGTACATCATCTCGAGTTTGCAAATTAACAAGTTCTGTTGCCTTGCTCTGAGCCCAGCTTTTAACTTCCAGTTCGACTTTTCCAATTAATTCAACATCATTTAATGAGCCTTGTTGATATTTCTCGGGACTTCCAAGGACTTTATAGATTTTTAATAACCTTGAAAAAAGAAACTGTCGAACTAGAGCTTCTATTAGAAAAGCAATTGCAGTTGCAGCAAAAACGCTCAAAAGAGATATTTCAAGAATAGGAATTGTATTCTCTTCAAATAGATGAGCTGAAGAAGGTGTGATATAAAGTATTGCTAGAAGACTAAACCATACAATAGGTCCAAAAAGAGCAGCTACTAATAATGCAATTCTTTCTGGACGATCTAGCATAATTATGCTTTGAATTTATAGCCAACACCTTTAATAGTCTTGATCTGTTCATCTCCAATTTTTTCTCTTATTTTTCGGATATGCACGTCAATTGTTCTTCCTCCAACAACTACCTCTGTACCCCAAACTTTATCCATTATGGAATCTCGAGAAAACACCTTTCCAGGCTTACTAGCTAATAAATACAAAAGTTCAAACTCTTTACGTGGCATTTCAATAGGAATTCCTGACTTGAATACCTGATATTGCTCTAAATCAATTTTCAAATCTCCAAGTTCAAATAATTCAACATTATTCTCCTGAGTCTTTGTATTTCTTCTCAGTAAAGCTTTGATCCGGCTAATCAACACCTTTGGACGAATTGGTTTAGTTATGTAATCATCACCTCCAGCATCAAAACCAGCCACCTGAGAATAATCTTCACCTCGAGCGCTTAAAAAAGCAATTAAAGTATCTTTTGTTTCGGGATTTGAACGGATTGCCTCACAAGCTTCCATACCATCCATTTCTGGCATCATAACATCCATAAGAACAATATCCGGCTTATACTTCTTGCACATTTCCACCCCCTGGATCCCATCCTTTGCTATCTCCACATTATAGCCTTCTTTTATTAAGTTGAAACCTATGATTTCTCTTATATCCGGATCATCATCAACTAAAAGTATAGTGGTCTTGCCCATTAAAATTAATTTTTAAATAAAAACATAAATTTTCTGAAAATTACCCGACTTTAACAAAGTTACATCTCTACTTTACAATTCCTTAAAATCTGTTACCTCTAATGTCAATTATGTTTTTATCATTTAAATGATGAATATAAATATTTTGAAATCAGTTAAAATTTATAACTACAATAAATTTAGATAGTTTTAAACAAAATATTTGCTGAAATTGGTGACAAACCTTCTGTAACTTCGTATCTATAATGAACACTTTGAGATTATTATTTTTCAACATACTTTTTCTATGCAGTTTAGTGTCTTCAGGGCAGGATCCCATAAGACTAAAAGCGATGACGTATAATCTACTAAACTATAGGAGTTACCCTTCATATTGCCCATCTTCAAGTAACAATCCTATTGCGAAAGAAGGTTATCTCAATGAGATTATTAATTATGCCGATCCGCATCTTTTAGTTTGTAACGAATTAGACGGTTATAATTCAACAGCACACTCAAGAATACTTACACATGCTTTGAATATAAATGGTGAGACTCGTTGGGAAAAAACAGATTTATATACAAATGGTTCTTCATTGGTTAATGGCATATATTATGACAAGAACATTCTTGGATTGAAGAGCCAAGGGAGTATCACAAAAGATATAAGCAATCAAAACCTAGTTAGAGCAATAGATATATGTGAATTTTATTACAAAGACTCATTACTGAGCATTGACCCAGATACAATCTTTTTTACTTTGTTTTCAGCACATTTCAAAGCAGGATCTTCCGCCTCTGACATCGATGCGAGAGATCGAGAAACTAAAGCCATTATGGCTTTTATAAATGCTAATTCTATTTCTGAAAATTATTTTTTAGCAGGGGATTTAAATATGAAAAAGAGCCAAGAAATTGGGTTTCAAAATTTACTAAACTTTTCTGTGTCTAGTATTAGATTTTATGATCCTGAAAATCAACCAGGGAATTGGAATAATAATTACACTTTTAGAAATCTTCATAGCCAGTCCACAAGAAATGGCGCGACAAATAACGGTTGTTTTGCTGGGGGTGGTTTAGACGATCGATTTGACCATTGGCTTTTCAATGATGATATTTCCGCAGGAAATTCAGGGATAAGCTATATTTCTGGATCATTATCCGTAATAGGCAATGATGGACTCCATTTCAATAATTCTATAAATTCTCCAACAAATAACTCAGTCCCTAGCAATATTTTAACAGCACTTTATGAAATGTCTGATCATTTACCTGTGACAATTGAGTTAGATATCGAAAGACTTCAAATAGGAAGAGATGAATATTTCAATATCCCAGCAAGAGCATGGACAGATTTAAATGGGGCTCCATGGTTAAGCGTTAGTCAATCCTCAATTGGTGGAATGTGGTACTGCATGGATATGCTAGGGCGTATCATAAAGCAAGGTGTGATTACTCAATCTCGATTTGTCTTACCGGCCTTAGATTCTAATTCAGGACTTATTTTAATTAGAATTGAAAATAGAAAAAATCAAACTCAAACTATAAGGTTGCCATTATGAGGTGGATGAATTTTTTATTGCTTATTTACTCTTGCACACCTCTTTTAGGTCAAGGATTTGTTGAGAATTTAACAACAGCGAGTAACGTAAGAATGACTGTTACCAATGTGGGGACATTTGGTAATGCATTTCGAGGATATAAAGATGGAAGTGGTCAACCAAGTGGCGAGTATCCAGCCGGCTCAGGGACCGAACATCTTTTTGAAAGTGGAATTTGGATTGGAGGAATTGATCAAAGTGGAGCCATTCGCGTAAGCACCAGCGCTTATGACGCACCACAGGGTTATGCTCCTGGAAGAGGTGGCTTTGAGTTTACTAACTCAAATGGGGGGATGGAGATTATCTCATCCTTAACTGACAATCCTAATTATAGTTCTAGTGCAATTTCTCATCAAGATTTTATTTCAAATTTTTCTGATGAGAATTTATTAATCCCCGGAACATCAATACCTATCTCAGGACATATTAACCCAATGGGGATAGGTGTAACCATATCAACATATAATTGGAATTATCGATTTAGTGACTTTTTTGTAATTGCTAATGTCGAAATAGAAAACACAGGAACCGAAATATTTGAAGACCTTCATATTGGCCTTTGGGCAAATACTGTTGTCCGTAACATTAATTCAACCCCAGCAGGATCAGGTGGGTCTGTCTTCTATAATCAAGGTGGTAATGGATATATCGATAGTTTAACTATGGCCTATTGCTACGATGCAACTGGAGACATTGGAGCTACTGACTCTTATATCGGCCAAAAATTTTTAGGATCAGAAGATAAGTTCGGATTTCATCATTCAAAGATTGATCCCAATTTTAAAGATCATTATAATGCATGGATTTTTAATAATTCAGGGCAATCACTTTTTTTCTTTCCCACTTCTGATCAGCAGAGGTATTCTAAACTTATTGATGGATTAAACCAAAATCCGTGTTGGGAAGACCCTCAAGGTGCCCCATGTCAAAATGGAGTTGGAATGGATATTCAAGGGTTACTAAATTCTAGTGGAAATCGTAGCGATTTAATAAGTGTCGGGCCCTTTAATGATTTCAAACCTGATGACAAAATCAATCTAGCTTTTGCTTTTGTAATGGGCGAAAAAACAGAAGATGGGAATCCTAATTCATCAAATACAGTTAAACAAAAAGAACGATTTATAGCAAACGCAGAATGGGCTCAAGTGGCATATAACGGAGAGGATATTAACTTCAATGGAATATTAGATGAAGGAGAAGACAGAGATGGCGATGGACAAATAACTCGCTTTATTCTTCCTAGCCCCCCTGACGCTCCTAGGGTCAGAGCAATACCTGGAAATCACAAAATTGACTTATACTGGTCGAGCAACTCTGAATCAAGTGTTGACCCGATAACTCAAGATCTAGATTTTGAAGGTTATCGTATTTACTTAAGTAAACTAGGCTTTGACGTAGAGGGTACGCAAAATCTATCATCTGACTTTATTCGAGCAGCTGAATTTGACCTGACCGGAAATGGTCTTTTCTATGAAACAGGTATGGATGATATAAAGCTAAGTACCCCGATTTTTTTTACTGGTGACTCTGTATCGTATGATTATCATTATAAAATAGATAATCTCCCAAATGGGTGGCAACATGCTGTTGCTATTACGGCTTTTGACCGAGGAAATAAGGCAACAAAACTCGAATCTTTAGAATCCAGTTTTCTTGCAAATGATATTAGAGCATTTACGGGAACGCCCCCGACTATATCTATGCAAACCCACCCACCGTATGTATATCCAAATCCATACTATGCTGGGGCTGCCTGGGAAGGGCAATCCAATTTCCAAGAAGAAAGTAGAAAAATAATTTTTGCAAACCTGCCTGCTAGGTGCCAAATAACAATAACTTCTCCTGCTGGAGACATTTTAGATCGATTTTATCATAATCAGGAATATTCCGGGTCTGATGTTCGCTGGTTCCAGAGTTTTGCGGGAGAATCTACTGATGATATAAAATTTTCAGGAGGTGAGCATGCTTGGGACTTACTTACAAATCAAAGTCAAATCCTCTCAAGAGGTATATATTTATTCTCTGTTGAGAATCTTGATTCTGGAGATTCTTTCACGGGTCAATTCACAATTTTAAAATAACCATCATGAAGCAACTTCTTTCTATACTTTCAATTGCCTTAATTTCCTTTGGAGTAAAAAGTCAAAATATCTCCTACACGAGTATATCAGACCTTCAATATGTGAGTGCCACAGACTTAGCAAACTGTAATGACACGTCAAGTTATTACGGAGATACCGTTATGACTTATGGAATTGTGGTAGTTCCAGGAGATGTCTCAGAAGTTGCCTCAGGATCTGTTCAAGGAGGACATCGTCCATTTATTTTTATTATTGATACTGTTGCGAACGGTGCCCCTGGGCCCTTTAGAGGAATGGAAATAATGGGTGTTTATACAAATAACCAAGGTCAGCTATTACCCCTTCCTAACATAGAATATTTACTTCCTGGAGACTTAATAAAATTTACAGGTACCCTAAGTGATTATAACAACGGCACTCAAATTGAAGCGCTCAACGGAAATAGTCTACAAGTAATAGGAACTCGACCTACTCCTTCTCCGGCTCAAATAAGTATTGGAGATTTAAATGATGGCCTCAGAGTTAATATTTTAACGACTGGGGAGCAATGGGAAAATAGCTTTGTTGAATTTAATAATGTAACGGTAACTGAGGTTATTCCTTTTAGCGGGAACAGAGTAAGTTTTAATTGTGTTGATGGAAATGGAAATAAAATAAATGTATCCGATAGATTTCTCGCCCAAAAAACACCTTCTTGGCAGACGGTAAATCCCTATTCGCCCCAAACCACAGGTTCTTTTTTGACTCCTGTCCCTGGAACTTTTTACTCAAGCCTCAAAGGAATGGTTCGCCATGATGGAAACGGATGTCTTTTAAATTCTGGATCTCGAGGTTATGAATTAAATCCTTTTGACTCCAGCCACTATCAAATTGCTTATGCGCCTCCTTATATTTCTAATTTTGAAAGAGACCCTATGGTCCCTACCCCAAATCAGTCAGTAGATATTATTTGCTCGATAACTGATTTTGATGGTACCGTTGATTCCGTTTTTTTATATTTTTCTTCTGACACAACGTTAAGCTCGAGTCAATTTGGGAAAATATCTATGACACTGACAGCTGGAAGTACTGACGAGTATGAAGCAATAATTCCAAACTATTCAAATGGAACTTTTGTTCGGTACTATATCAAAGCTGTAGACAATGAATCAAATGTTTCTTTTTACCCAACAACACCTGTTGGTCAAGCATTACCAAATGTGGATTATTACACCGTTCGCCTGGGTGGCCTTCTAATCGAAGATTTACAATATTCACTAGCAAGTAATGGTAATTCTCCTTATGCAGGAATGAACGTTAATGTTAAAGGGATTGTCACGGCCTCAACCAAACAACATGACCTAGGGTTTTTATACATTCAGGACCAAGGAGGTGGCCCTTGGAGTGGGATTTGGTGTGTCGGTTCAGGGATAACACAGTTTTTCCGAAATGAAGAGGTTCAAGTTTCAGGAACAATTGAAGAATACTACGGCATGACCAGATTAAATGTTTCTTCAATAAATAAGACGGGACAACTTCAACAGGCTATCCCAACAATTGTAAATCCTAGCGATAGTATTAGCAAGTATGGATTTGCTTGGGAAAGACATGAAGGCTGCCTTGTTAGAATGGAAGATCCAAACGCACAAGACCTTTTGATAAGTCAAACGAATCTAGGCTTTGGAGATTATGGCATCTCTAATACCCCAAATGCGGGATATTGGAATCGAGCAATTGTCTCAGCGGGAAGGCAATCAGCTACTTCATTCAGTTCCCTTTTTGTTCAATTAGTCACTGAATTGCGATACGACAGTATTGACGGTCAAATGGAAGTAAATCCAATTGCCGTAAGTGATACTATGAAAATGACTGCTCTAGATGGTATTATGTTTTATGCCTTTGGTAATTACCGTGTTTTACCAAGAAACAACGATGATTTCATTGGTATTAATATTCCGCTTGACACCACAGCTTTGCCAATATCTAGTATTGGATTAATTGAATCCAATAGGAATTCTAAAAGCCTATTCTCAGTTTATCCTAACCCAGCCCAAAATAATATGACTTTAAAAGGGCCTCAGAATAGTAGTTATATCATTATTGATGTTTTAGGTCGAAGTGTTCTTTCGGGTAAACTAAATAACGATATAGAAGAAATCTCTGTAGAGTATTTATCTAATGGCACATATTTTCTTCATATCAATTATGAATCTGACAGTCAGATATATCAGGTAATTATATCTCGCTAAGAAATTATAATGAAAGTCTTTAAGCCTAATTTCTCATTTGATCCATTGAAGATTTTGTTTCTTTCGGTAGCACTTACTTTTTTAGGCTGTGATCGAGGAAAAGCTAATGAAAATTTGCCTCCAGACACCAACCTCGCAATTGATGCAATCAACTTAAGTGGCCCGAACAGATTGAATTCTATCGTTCAAATGTCATGGTACGGAACTGATCGTGATGGATATGTCGTGGGTTATGATATTTCTATTGACAGCATATCAAGTCCTGGTGGTGGAACTAATTATAACTGGAAACGTACCTTCAAGCAAGACAGCACTTTTAATTTTTCTATACCAGAAGGACAAGACACTACTGATATCAAATTAAGAGTTAGGTCAATAGATAATGAGGGATTGTTGGACCCAACTCCCGCTTCAATAAATATACCTCTTAAGAATTCTCCCCCAATAGCATTGATAGATAAAGCAACTCAAAGTGCTGGTGGAAATATTGGAGTTTTAACATACAATTGGGATACTAAAGATCCAGATGGAGATCAAACAATTCAATCTGCTGAATTTCGATTTAATCAAGGCTCTTGGTTTGCTTTAGATCCTAATCAAAGTCAGGTGACGTTTGTTTTAAATGAGGATCTGATCTCTCCGTTTCAAGCTGAACTATACTATGGCAACAATTCAGAACCATCATATTCAGAAGTTACAGGAATCAAAATAGACAGTGCAAATATTTTTCAAGTTAGAGTAACAGATATAGCAGGAGCTATTAGCACTGCTGATAGTGCACTGCCAGTAATATTAACAAGGCCAAGTTCAGATCTTCTTTTTATATCTAGCCAAACATCCACAATAACCAATTTATATTCTGGATGGCTATCTGCTATTCCAATTGATTTTGACATAATCGATTTGGAGGCAAATAACGGAGAGTCGCGTCCATACTATTGGAACCCCACTTTAAAACATATTCTTAGCCAATATCAAAAGGTTTTAGTAGTAACGAATTCTGATAATGCTTTAGATCCCTTTACT
This sequence comes from uncultured Cryomorphaceae bacterium, assembly GCA_913049755.1. The sequence goes on along the minus strand of CAJWXO010000001.1, from coordinate 4,905 downwards.
GGGCTCACTCAACCATTGCTTGCACATATGGCTTTAGCTTTACAACAATACTGCACAAATGAAGGAAAGCTATTAACAACTACTTCGTTTGGACCGTCAACAGATTTATCACCCTATTTAGGTTCATTCCCGATGAATGGAATTATAAGCTCAAGTGGTCAAGTTAGGCTTGTTCCAGATAGTGCTATAATTCCCCAGGTTCCCGGTAATTATCCCGACCTCAACCCGTCTAGCATTCTTATTGGAATTAGCCCTCTTATCCCTTCTGCCGATGCAGAGCCATTTTATAGAGCTCAGCTAACAAAACTTAGCGGTTGGCAGGGAGATAATATAGTTGGAGTAAGACGAAAGTACTTAGGTGACCCTAACAAGATAAATGAAGTCTTTTTCTCAGTGGAATTACACAGAGTAGCTGCTAGTGAGAATGCTATAAAACAGGTACTTGAACAAATTATACAGTATGACTTCAACTGGTAAAATTATAATTATTTTCGTAGCATTTATCAGTTCCTTTTCAGTTTGGGCACAAAGTATGAGTGGCCTAAAAGGAACCATAACTGACAGTGAAACGGGAGAAACGCTGCCCAATGTGGGTATAACACTTTTAGGGACATATCTTTCTGCAGTAACTAATTTTAATGGAGATTACAACATTCCGCAAGTACCCTCTGGAGATTTTTCTTTAAAAGTTCAATTTATAGGTTATGGCACCCAAGTAATAAATGGAATCAGACTTGAAAAAGGTGAAATAAAGGTTTTAAATGTCAAACTCTCTTCTTCCGTCGATGTTCTTCAGACAGTAACCGTAGTTGGTCAAAAATCTCAAGTCGACCTTGAGTCTGCGAAAAGCGAAAGATCAATCAATCGAGATGACATAAGTCAGATGGGGGTACGAGGTGTAGAGGAAGTTATATCTCTTCAAGCTGGAGTTTCGAAAACCAGTGATGGGATTCAAATCCGAGGGGCAAGAGTCTATGAAACAGAATATCTCGTCGATGGTATTTCTGCACAAGATCCTCTTGCCGGAACTGGTTTTGGCGTTCAGGTTCAATCATCAGCAATCCAAAGCATTAAAGTAACAACTGGAGGAGCCTCAGCTGAGTACGGTGGAGGTTCTTCAGGAGTCATTTCAACAAAAATTCGCGAAGGGGGTAGCCATTTAGAGATTTCAGGTAGATTAAATCGTGATTATTTATACTTACAGCAAGATATAAATTCAAGATCAGCTTCAAGTTTTAATACAGATCAAGCGGAAATAAATATTTCATTTCCTGTTCCATTTACCAAGAATAAAATGACTGTATTTAATGCTGCTACTATGGATTTAACAGATGATTATTTTCCAAATGTTGCAAATCAGTTATACTCCAGTCTATTTACAGAAGGCACGAAAAAATGGTCTCCTAGGCAAAGAAATTCATGGACGCACACTGCCAAAATTCGATGGCAAATAACTCCAGCAACAAAGCTGACTTTAACAAATCAACACTCATTAAATATCAACCAGAATTCAAGAACTTTACAAATAGTTGGCTTTGATGCCATTCTGGCACCTGGATATCAATATAGAAGAAGTTTAAACCTTGATAATGCTACAACTTACACTCACCACAGCAACTTAACTGCCCTGAATTTCACCCATGTTTTCAACCCAAATTGGGGTTTAACTATAAGCGCTGGTAGGATGTTTACTAATTTGAGAGCAGACGCAAATGGAAGACTATTTAGGACAGAAACACTAGATGCACTTTTAGATGAAGATAATATTGCCTCTTATCCAATAGGTATTTTTAATCCATATGACCCATCCGGGATTTACTACATACAACCAGGGAACGGGCTAGTTAATAATGGCGGTATTTCTTCTACATGGCATGATCATTATGCAGAAGAATACACCCTTAAAGCGAAAATGAATTATTATCCTGATGATGGAATACAACAAATAATTTTTGGGTGGGAACATCAACTTAACGCTTATCAATGGATAGATGTTATAAAACCATGGGTTGGAGCTCCAATAAGAGTTAATGATAGTATAACCACGCCTTCAATTAGTATTGGTTCATCAAATGACATTTGGAAAGTTCAGCCCCAAAAAGGTGGAGCATTTTTTGAAGACAGGATCAATTATAAGGGAATACAAGCGAGCATCGGCCTAAGATTAAATTATTGGGCCCCTGGAAAATTTGCGGATCAAGCTGTTTCTGATTTAAACGCACCAGTTATTGACGAGATAAGAAATAATTATCTAGATAAGACATTATTATTGGGGGGCTTAAGATGGAAGGCCAGGCTTTTACCTAGAATTAATGTTTCATTTCCCGTAACACCAAACAATGTTCTCTACTTTAATTATGGGCATAGTATGAGACTTCCCCACCCTAGGTTTTTATATGCCGGATTGGATCCTGTTTATCAAGATCGAAGTTTTCTGAGCTTTCTAGGGAATCCAGACCTAGACCCAGAAGTTAACGTATCATATGAGGTAGGATATAAAGCTGCTGTAACAAGAGATTTAGCATTTACTACTAGTGCTTTTAATAATAATCGATTTGATTATATCGTGTCTCGAAGAGTTATTGTAAATGATCAAACAGGGAGACCAGTAACAAAGACAATGTATATCAATCAAGATTATGCGAAAATTCAAGGAATTGAATTTGGGTTAGATTACCGACTTGGTAAACACATTAGACTATTTGGGAATTTGAGCTTACAAATAGCAAGAGGGAAATCTAACTCCGCCAGAGAATCATCGCTTCAAATTGAGCAAAATGGAGAAGTCTCTTTGACTCGAGAGAATTTTCTAGCTTGGGATAGGCCTTGGAGTAGCAATTTTGGAATCTTCTTTAATCCAGATTCAAGTCTCAAGGTTAATAGTTTCTCTCTTAAGGGACTTAATGGATATTTACAATTTAACGGATCCTCAGGCTATCGATATACCCCATATGAATATATCGGCGTCAATGATTTGGATCGCCCACAATATAGGCCTTTAATTGATCAGTATCTTTCAAAAATAGCGAATCCTTGGTTAAATTGGGATACCAAATGGAGTTACACATTACTAGGTGGTAAGCGATCCAAAGGAATAACGTTCTCTTTAGAAATAAGAAATATTTTCAATCGATTTAATTCACAAATAATAAACCCGATTACAGGAAAGGCCTATGAATATGGAGATGATGTCCCCAATGAATGGCGTGATCCTAGACCTCAATTTAATGGCCCTCAAGAAAGTGGCCTAGACCCTAGAAACCCCTCTAGATATCAGGCCCCTAGGCAAATACTTTATGGATTAACATTCAAAATATGAAAATTTTTTTATCCATATTAACCATCGCTTTCTCTTTAATAACTAAAGGACAATTATTACCTTCTTATGGAGGTGAACGGGCAGGTCAATCTGCATTTACCTTTTTAAAAAATGACCTAAGTGTTCGATCTGCTGGCATGGGTGGTGCCTCTGCTGCACTTCCAGGTGATGCCTATTCAGCTTTACAGAATCCTGCCGGTCTGTCATCTCTAAATTCTTCTTATTATACTCTAAGTCATTTACAGCTTGCAGGGGGGTTGAAACAAATTGGATTTGTTGCAACAATACCAGACCAAAAATTATCTTCATCATGGGGGATCGTCCTGAATAGGATTCAATCTCCCTCGTATTCTGAACGAACTGAATTTCGACCCGAAGGAACTGGATATAATCTTTATTCATCTCAATCCAGCTTTGGAATAACTTATTCTAAGCAATTAACTGAACAATTTCAATTAGGGGTGACATTGAAATCAATTTCTGAATCTTACACAACAGGAAGCCAATCGGGAACATACAGTTCATTATCAGCAGCAGCAGATGTAGGCTTTTTATACACTACTGATTTAAATGACCTCTGTTTTGCAGTTTTATTAAGAAATTTTGGAGCCTCTTCGAGCCTCAATGGTGCATACCAGGCAGTATTATATAATAGGTCGGAAATACAGGGCCTTGAATCCAATACTTTGCCAACGGAATTCGCAATGGGATTAAGCTTTATACCTTGGAAAAGAGGGGGTAATTCCATCAGATTAGCTGCTCAATTAGTTCATCCAAATGATAATGCTGAGAATTACAGAATAGGTTCCGAATTTTTAGCTTCTAATAATTTTGCAATAAGAATGGGATTCAGAATAAATGAAATGGGACAGACATGGCCTGTTGGAGGGTTAGGATGGAAAATGCAGTTAGGTAATTATAAAATGCACTTCGACTTTGCAGTTCAAAAGACGGATTTTATGGGATGGAGAAATACGGTTGGTATGGTATTTACTCAAAAAAGAATTAAATCATGAGAAAAATTAATTTTATATGTGCTGTTTTGTCTTTAGTTTTTTTAAACTCATGTGAGGGGTATTTGGGAACCAAGACAGATCTAGGATTTATAGAAGTTCCCAATTACAGCGTTAGAGATATTGCTTATGTTCCGATCCAACCAGCATTTTCGGGTTTTATTTACCCTAATGATATTTGTATTGGTTTCGATGAACTATTCTATGTTGTTGATGCGGCAACTGAGCAAATTATTTGCCTTAACGAATCTGGTGTTGAGCAAGGTAGGCTTAATGTACCAGGAGTAAAACATGTGCGTCAAGATCGGCGATTCAATTTACTTGCAATTGGATCTTATGATACGGTAATAAATTCTGTAGCCTATAATCTTAGCTGTATTTATCGAATCAATCAATTACAGCCAAATGGCGATTATAATCTACAGAATGCTGCAGTCACCAATAAGACTATTCATCCATTTTATTTTAAAAATACATTTTCAACTTCCGATGCGCAAGTAGAGTTCACTCAAATAGCCGTTTTAGGGAATCCCAATTCAGAAAAAAATAACAGATACTATGTTAGCCGGACTG